>JAFRQN010000111.1 GCA_017428585.1 Bacteroidota bacterium
ATTATGAAAAAATTATTATTAGTTATTTTTGCCTGCTTTATTGTTATTGGATGCAATAAAAATAATAAAGATCAGGATATTGAAATAAAAAAGGATCAAAAAGTATATACTATGCAGCAATCAAAAATTAATGAAATTATAGACAAGCTGGTAGAAAAATATGGCGATAATTATAGAGATAGAATAGAACGCTGTGTTAATCAAACTGCTTATTTATGGAGAGACAGCGATGGCGATGAAAATTCATTTAGCGAATTTTGTCTAAATAATTTTGTTGCTGATTCTGTTGAATTAGACGCTTTATTTGATAGAATTTCAATGAATTTTGAAAGTCTTTATGGTTATTTTAATAGGATTGTTTTAGATTTAAGAGCACCTATTCATTTATCTAACTATAATGATACTAAAATTGATGAATTATTTGCTGGGTATGATCCGTATGCAAATTTGCAGTCTGATTTTTATGAAAATAAAATAGCTTTTTATATTACTTTGAATTTTCCTCATTATTCATTATCAGAAAAGGAAGAGTTAGGTAAAAATTGGAGCGAAAAAGAATGGGCTTATGCTCGTTTAGGTGATTTGTTTGCTGAAAGAATTCCAGCAAAAATTTTACAAAAATATTCTGAGGTTTTATCTAATTCTGATAATTATATTTCCAACTATAATATATATATGGGATATGTTGTAGATGAAAACGGACAAAGCGAATTTTCTAAGGATAAAGTTTTAATTTCTCATTGGAATTTAAGAGATGAACTTAAATCCTGCTACAGCGATAAGGAAAATGGTTTAAAAAAGATGCGTATTATATATGAAATAATGTTGAGGATTATTAATCAAGATATTCCAAAAGATGTTATAAATGACAACAAATATACTTGGAATCCATTTAATAATAAAACATACAAAGATAATAAAGAAGTTAAATTAGAACCTGAGAATAACGTACGTTTTCAACATTTGCTAAACAGCTTTAAATGCAATTTAGAGATAGATAAATATAGACAATGCAATTATATTGACGAGAAGTTTGGAAATGAATTTGAAATGTCTCAAAAAAATGTTGAACAAATGTTCAAAGAATTTGTTTCTTCACCTGTTGTTAAGGAAGTTGCTGGTATAGTAAAATCAAGATTAGGAAGAGATTTAGAACCTTTTGATATTTGGTATGATGGATTTAAATCAAGAAGCAATATAAAAGAAGATGATATTAGTCTTAAAACACGTAAATTATTCTCTAATACATCGGATTTCCAAAAATATATTCCTAACATATTAAAGAAATTTGGATTTACTCCTGATAAAGCTAATGATATAGCTTCTAAAATATCTGTTGATGCTTCAAAAGGTGCAGGTCATGCATGGGGTGCGGAAATGAAAGGTGATAAAGCTCACTTGCGTACAAGAATAGACAGTACCGGCATGGATTATAAAGGATATAATATTGCTGTACATGAATTAGGTCATAATGTTGAACAGACAATAAGTTTATATGATGTGCCTTATTGGTTTATTAAGGGTGTTCCTAACACAGCTTTTACAGAAGCATGGGCTTTTGCATTCCAACATAATGATTTAAAATTATTAGACATAAAGACAAGCAATACTGAAAAAGATGAAGCATTAAGCGTATTAGATAAGTTTTGGTCAACATACGAAATAATGGGCGTATCTTTAGTTGATCAAGAAATTTGGAAATGGATGTATGCTAATCCTAATTGCAATGCAGAAGAATTAAAACATGCTGTTATTGATATTGCTAAGAATATTTGGAATCAATATTATGCGCCTGTTTTTGGTGTAAAAGACTCCCCTATTCTTGCAATTTATTCGCATTCTATAGATAATCCTTTATATTTATCTGCTTATCCTATTGGACATATTATTGAATTCCAATTAAATGAATATATAAAAGATAAAGTATTAGGCGAAGAAATGCAGCGTATCTGCAAGTTAGGCAGATTAACTCCTAATATTTGGATGAATAAAGCAGTTGGAAACAATGTTTCTGGCGAAGTGATGATTAATGCGGCTAAAAATGCAATAGCTGTACTAAAAAATAATTAATTTTAGTTATTAAAGAATAATAAATAATCCCTATACTTGACAGTATAGGGATTATTTTTTTATTTCCTTAAGAAACCAAGTTCATAAACCATCGGTCGCATCTTTTCTTCCAATTTTTTAAATAATATACAGAACTCATCATATTCAGATTTCTTGTATTCTTTTGCAAGTGCTTTTATCTGATACCAGCCGCAATCCCAATTCATAATTTGGTATTCAGGATGTTCACTGTCAAACACGCCTCTATATTTGAATGTATTTCTAACTATTTCTTTTGCTCTATCTAAAACTGCTTGTGCTTCTGTTGATAAAGTAATAGTTTGAAGCTTCTTATAAACATATCTATCTTCTTTTGCTGTTCTTGCATCGTTGAAACATTGTGGGAAATTATTGTCATTTGCCAACTGCATTATTTCGTCCTTTGACATCCAAAAGAATTCATTATAAATGTTCCAGTTCTTACCCTTATAATCAACATTTCTTAATGAAGATTGCTGGCTTGAATTATGAAATAATGAATAAATAATCGAATCATTCACAAAATCATTGTATTTTGGATTAGTTTCATTAGGTGCGAGATATTCATCTTTTTGATTATACCAAGTTGGTTCGATTAATTTTCTTGCAGAAAAATTTGTACAGACTCTTTCATAATTACTATCACAAATTGAAATACCATTTCCTGTACTACATGTTGATGTAAGTAAAAAAACATCTGTTGGACTTTTATAAACATTATTTGCAACATTTACATAATATCCAAGTGCATTTGGTATTAAAGAACCACGACATGTTTTTCCTTCCTTCCATTTTATTGCACTTGTTAATTGAGGATAATCAACTGTTTTAATATGTTTTACACTTTCCTTTACCCAATCACTTGATGACATCATTAAATCTATGTTATATACATTCTTTTTATCTATAATTTGTATTTCTCCGTCAACTTCATCTATCAAATCATAATTAAAATTTTCCTTGTCAATAGTTTTGCCATTTTTCCAGATAGAAAATGAAATTGCCCAAGAAGCAGCGACATCAGAAAAATGACTTGCACAAAATTGACACGCTTTTATAAAAGAGAATTCATTAAGGAATAATTCTCTAAATTTCTTCCAACTCGATCCTGTTAAAAACAATGTAGGAGAATATAAAGCTATGTAACAATTAGTTAAGTTATATGATCGACTTATTTGTATAATTCTATATAAGAATTGTGCATATAAATTTTGAGCAGAAGCACCAATCCCATCGTTTAGCATTTGCTGATTAATTATAGTTTTTGCAATTCCTGCTTTATGTCCACTATTTATACCTAAATTATTTGCTGTGCCATAAGGCGGATTAAGCAGAAACACAATTGGCTTATTATGTTGCAATGCTTCAAGAAGTCCTTGTGGTAGTTTTGATTGAATTTTTACCAAATCAGATGGCATGGGAATATCATCATTCAAGAAATCGAACGGAAATTTTGTTGCTTCTGGATTATAGTTTGCTCCAATATTTAATTCATCTTGAAACAAGGTTGAACAGTATAACTCGTTAAATGTATAATCTCTTGTTAAGTTGCCTGTTCCCCAGCAGTTATCCCATACAACACAGGTTTCTTTCCAGTCTTCTCCAATAACTTCGTCAATCATTTTATGAGCATAGTCAACAAACAGAGTTGGCGTCCAAAAATCACCTTTCATGCGTCTGTCAACATCTTCGATTAATCTGTCTGCGATAGAATTCAGCCTCATCGTTTCCTGCGGCGTGTAAGTCCTATCAAAATATCCGAAAAAAGCCTTAAACGCATTTCCATCAATATTGATAAATTTTCCATGACAGACAAGCTTGTTGGGATCAGCAGGATGCTGAAAATAATTCATCTTATCGCCGATTACACCCATAAAGATGCCAACCAGTTCCTGTCCCTGCATCTTTGTCTTTCCTTTTAGTACGTTTTTGCAGAAATAATCAAAAATCTTGGAAAGATTGTGTTCAGTTACTCTTACATATCTTTGAATATTATCAGCTAAGTCTTTTATTTTATTTGCTACATCTTTAAAACTGAAATGTTCATCAACATGGAAAATGAAT
>JAFRQN010000112.1 GCA_017428585.1 Bacteroidota bacterium
ATAATTTCCAAATAAAAGTTATACATTTTTTGAAAAAACAAATTATTGTAGTATATTTTATGCAAAAAATTGTATAAGAAATACTATTAGTAGATTTATTTCCCTATAACAACAGCACGTGTTTTAAATTCACTGCCATTGTGTACATTTAAATAATATATACCGTTTGGCGTACCAGATGGCACTTCTATCGTTGTGGTTATTGTATGTGTTGTTGAATTATATATAAAAAAACTTCCAGATTAATACTATCCAGAAGTTTTATATATAATAGAATTAATTATCTTTAATTTGGGAATTGGAGAGAGTCATTTGCAGAATGTTCAATTTCTTCAAAAACTTCTAAAGAATCATTTCCAGAAGCTCCAGCAGTGTTGTAAGATCTATTAGGGAAAAAGAATGCTTCCAGAATTCGTCTTGTGATAGGCCCCGCTACAGTAGCACCAAACCCAGCATTTTCAACAAATACACACATTGCAATTTTAGGCTTTACACGCGGTGCAAAACAAACAAACCAAGAATGATCCAAACCATGAGGATTTTGAGCAGTACCAGTTTTACCACATACATCTACCCCAGGTATTTGTACACCATGTCCAGTTCCACCTGCATTAACAACATCCCACATACCATTTTTAACAATTTCAAAGTATTTAGGATCAATTTTAATTTTTCTTGAATCATAATTAATATAATCAGTTTTTTTAGTAAGCTGATTATAAACAGATCGAGTTATATGAGGCTGATAATATGTACCATTATTTGCAATAGCAGCAATGTAGCAAGCCATTTGCAGCGGAGTTACTAAAATTTCACCTTGTCCAATACCATAATTAATAAGACGGCTTTTGAAAGAACGCAGAGTTTTGTCTTTGCTTCTAAGCCATTCAGCCGAAGGCAGCCGTCCACGTTTTTCATTAGGCAGATCAATATGAGTTTTTTCGCCAAAACCAAACATTTTGCCGTATTTTTCAAAATTTTCCATTCCGAGCCGCATACCAAGTACATAGAAGAATGTATTGCAGGAAGAACGAATAGCCTGTCGTACATTAACGCTTCCGCAGGCACCATGGCATTTATATGAACGTCCACCAAAAGTATAACTTCCCGTACAAGTTATTGTAGTATTTTCGTTTATAACACCAGATTGAAGTCCTGCCAACGCCATAAGCATTTTCCAAGTTGATCCCGGAGGATACTGCGACTGCAAAGCGCGAGGCAAAAGTGGATAAGAACTGTCAGAACTTAAAGCATTATATAATTCAGCAGGTACTTTCCCACTAAACGCCCTGATATCATAATCAGGCTTGCTTGCAAAAATCAAAACTTCCCCATTATTAGGATCAACAGCTACTACAGCACCTCTACGCCCTGCTAATAATTTTTCGCTTAATTCCTGCAGCCTCATATCAATAGCTAAATTTAAATCGAAACCGCTGCTTGGCAGTATATCTCTCTTACCATTTTCAAAAGTACCTACTTTTTGCCCCAATTTATTAACTGCAACAAACTGTACGCCATCACGTCCTCTTAAAATACTTTCGTACGACTGTTCCAGCCCATTTTGCCCAATCATATCACCCAAAGAATAATAAGAATATTTTTTTAACTGCTCGCCTGTAATTTCACGAGTATATCCAAGCAAATGAGCCATGTTGCAATTAAAATTATATATTCTTTTTGAGTCTACAATAACGTCAACACCAGCCAGATATTGAGAGTATTCTTCTAATTTAGCCACCACATCTTCAGAAGCATCCCTAATAATTTTTACAGGTACAAAACCTGAATATTTTTTATATTTTTCTAAAACCGTTTCAATCTTATCAGCGTGCAAATACTTTTTTAGAATCTCTTCTACATCACCATATTTTATATTTTTATCATTCTTCTTAAAATTCTTGTTTATTTCATTAGAGCTTATTTTTGCTTCCTTTTCTAAAATCCTCTTTACTTCATCAACAGATAAACTGGTTTCATATTTCCTTAACCTGCTTTTTACTTCATTAGAATCTATTTCGGCAATAGAAGACAAGAGCTTCATGCATTCAGGATGAAACTCTTCAGGTGTAACGGTAACAGTAAAAGAAGGTACATTATATACCATTAGATTTCCATGCCTATCATATATGTTTCCACGAACAGGCGATACACGAATTTTTTTTATTGCCTGCGTTTCACTTTGACTATAATAACGATTATAATCTATTACCTGCAATTTAAAAAGACGTCCAAACAATAAAACAAAAACAATTATAATTAAAGCCTTAAACATCTTTGTTCTTGTAGGATTAGCAAATTCAGAAACAGTCCAGTTAGGCTTATTAAATAAAGGCATCATAATCAACTAAAACTCTATTTTATATATTATTGTATTATAAAATATAAAATTTTTATTAAAATCTCTATTTATAATATACAAAAGAAAGAATACTAAAATAATAAAAATATTTTTTTAAAACTATTATTTTTTTGAATAATTAATTTAAAATTAATAACATTACAGCAAAAAAAAAGCCTCAATAAAAATTGAGGCATAAAAATCAATTAGATTCAATAATTTATAAAATGTTATTTCTTTTCTTTTTGTCTTTTAATTTGAGTCAGCATTTTTTCATAAGCAGAAGACAAGCTTTTATGAAAATCATCTGTTTGCTCTTTTGATACTAATACAGCACCTTGTGTTGTTACCACAAATTCAACGATTTTTTCAGTATCATTAAT
>JAFRQN010000113.1 GCA_017428585.1 Bacteroidota bacterium
TATAGAGGTTTCGCACATAATATATTAGCAGCTATTTTCTTTATTATTAATTTATTATCATTAACTATATTTATTTTGTATAAATTTTTATCTAATAAAAGAAAATGGATTTTAGGATTGCTGCTTTCTAGCCACTGTACACTTGTATTAAAATTAATATGTAAATTCGAATCTATAACTGTATAAATTTTATTTGTATTGTTTGTATCAAACAGAGTGATTAAAATATTGTTTTTTTCTTTTAACAATAATAATAATGAATTATTGTAAGTTGAAGCATCTAATATATGTGAATATTCGATTGTTTTTGCTTTAGCATTATGACGTTTTAATCCATTCCAATAATAAATTGTTTCATAATTTTCAAGCCAACTTGGTTTTACAAAATAGCATAATAAACTATTATTATCTGTAGTATATAGTTTACCGCCTGCTTCAAAATCAAACAAGGTTGCTGAAAAAGGATATGTACCATCAGCCTTACAAGTTAAATTTGATATATTTAATAGAATTATAATAATGAAAATATTTATAATGTATTTTTCTTTCATTTGTGAATATTATAATATTATTAAAATATTATTTTTTAATTTTTTATAGATTATTCTGTTTTATAATTTTTTTGAATTAACATTTCTGCTATAGCACAAATTAAAGCTAATAATAAACATAATCGCCATAATTCTGTACCAGTTCTAATTCGATTAATGTTATTAGTGATATTATCTAATTCCGTTATAAAGTTTATTGATGAAGCGTCTATAAATCTTGTTTCTAAAGAATCTTGTATCTGAGAACTATTTATTTTTGAAAAATCAGATTCTGAACAAGATAAATTACAAGCAACTAAAGCAATTAATTTATTATTTGAATTATATATTGAGTATACTCCAACCTGATTTATATCATTCAATTGTAAAATTCCGCCACTTGGTAAAATAGCTATTTGACGTAAAAATTCATTGCCATTTGGATCTACTATACGAACGTTTTCACCTATACAATCTTTTTTAGGAATCATTATTTGACAATTATCTCCAAGTTCAAAATTATATGACAATGTTGAGTGGGAAGATAAATACGAAATACTTCTTGTTATTATAGTTGGGAACATTCCTGTTATAGGGAAATTACTCCATTCCATAGATGGTGGAACTGCACAATAAATAATTTTACCATCACCTAATATAGACTCAGATAGAAATTTAATATTGCCGATATCTATTAAACTCTGACCTTGTGTATTAGCTAATAGTTTATAAATATTAGGTGATTCTACTACATTATTGTAATTGTTATCTTGCTGGAATACACCATCAAAAAGAGGATGTCTTTTATCTATATTTGTAAATTTTGCAGGAGAATTATCAGAGTATTTTTCTATCTTAGTATTTCCAAAACCTAAGTTATTAAGTGCTGTTGTAAATATTGATATTTCTGTTGTAGAATTAGCAAATATTAAAGCATTACCGCCTGATGAAATATATTGGCTTAATCTATTAAAATCTTGATTTGTAAATTTACCACTTGCTAAAATTAAAAGATCAAATTGAGTTAAATCTACGCTTGAAAGTTCATTGCTATAAAACATGTTTATATTAGCAAATGGTTCTTTTGAATTAGGTAAGCTAACAGCAGAAATTGCAGAATTAATAAATAATTCATCTTTATCTTTACTAAAAACTGCTGCCTTAGGTTTTTCAGGTATTGTAAATCCGAAAAAACGTTTATTATCATTATCAAATACGTCATTTTCTATTTCAATGGATGATATATATGCTCCTGATTTATTGGGAATTGCCGATATTGGTACTGTTTTTATTTGTTCAGGTTGAAGGTCTACAGTTCTTTGTGTAACACGATTATTATTAAATTTCATTTCAACAAGTAAATTATTGGTTTCATATTTACTGTTATTTTTAATATGTGTTTCTATTTCAACAGGTTTATTTATTTGAAAAATTTGTGTTAATATACTAATAGAATCTATTGAATTGTTTTTAATTTCATTTTTATTGTTATATCCTATTGCTAAAAAATAGACATTGGTATGAGGAATTTTAATCTTTTCTATATTACTTTTTGAAAAAATATTGCGTTGTGCATCTGTTATTATATATATTTCTTTTGAAAAATTTACAGCTTCTTTTATTAATTTGTTTATATAATTGATACTTTTGTTTAAATCAGCTGGTATATAATTTATTTTTATATTATCTAATTGTGTTTGTAAATATTCCTTATTTCGTGAAAATTTATATTCCTTATTTAATGTTTGATTTGACATTTCTACTATTACAGCTTCATCCCCTTCCTGCATAGAATTTAATAATTCACGTACTATTTTTTTCTCTTGATTAAATCTATTGCCATATTCATCTGATAAGTCCAAACTAAAAGAATTATCTATAATAATAATTGAACTTGTCTTTGCAAAGTTTTCAAATCCTGGAATAGTGCCATCTATAGTTGGTCTTGCAAAAGCTAAAATAATAAATACTATTATTAATGTACGTAATACCAATAGTAATAATTGCTTTATTTTTATACTTTTGATTTTACTTTTTTGCATTTCTTTTAAAAAATGCAGTGTAGAAAAATTAATATTTTTTAATTTTCGTAGATTAAATAAATGTAATAGTAAGGGTATTGCTGCAGCTATTAAACCAAATAAAATGGCTGGATTTAAAAAATTCATTATTTTTATTTATAAATATTTTTATAATTTCTATTTATTTAAAATATAACATTTTACAAAGATACAAAAAAAAATAAAAAAAATGAATATATAGTTTTTTGACTATTTTCTTAGTTTTATATATTTTATAATTTATTTAAAATAATATTGTATTTTTGTTTTTATTTTAATTATTTATACCATTATGATGATATTATTATTAATAAATATAATTGTTTTATTGCTATCTATTATTATAGATATTTATTATATAAATAAAAGAAAATTAAACTTAGATTTTTATAAGAAGTTATCTGACATATTTTTTTATGTATCAGTAGTAATAATTGCACTTGTTTATTCTTTATATGTATTTAACATATTTGCAGATAATTTTGAGTATGCTTATGTATATAAAAGCTCAGAAATTGGTCAAAATTTAGTTTATAAATTTGTTGCTGCTCATTCTGGATCTTCTGGTGCCTATTTATTGTGGTTGTTATTGGCTTCTATTCTAAATATCTCTTTAAGAATTAATTTGAATAAACAGGAAAAATATATAAATAATACATATTTACTTAGAAGTGCATTTTCTATTTTGCCTTTATTTTTATCGATTATATTGTTTGTTGTTAATCCATTTGAATTAACACTGGTTAAATATCCAGAATTAACAGCTGTTCCAAAAAATGGTTTGGGATTAAATCCTATCTTATGTAGTTATTATAACTTGTTCCATCCGATTTTTATTTTTATAAGTTATTCCTTGTTATTTATTCCATTTATTAGTGTTATAGTTGGATTAATTATAAAAGATACTAAAAATTGGCTATCTATTGCTGTAAAGTATAATGGTTATGCTTTACTATCCCTGTCAATTGCTTTATTATTAGGTATGTTTTGGGCTTATAATTCTTTTGGTTGGGGCGGTCTTTGGAATTGGGATGTTATAGAAAATTCTTTACTTCTTGTTTTTATATTATCTATTATATTTAATTCATTTTCTATAATTCATAGGAAATCAGGTGGATTGATGAAAAGTTTACATACACTTGCATTAATCACGTTTCCAATTGTTTTATTTTCAACATTTATAGCTCGAAGTAAATTTTTTGCTAATTCAATACATGCTTATTCTAATAATGAAACAACAATAGCTTATATATTGATTGCTGTTTTGGTATTATTATTTGTTTTTATTTTAATTATAATGTTGAAAAATATAAAATATATTAATAAAAACAATACTCCAACAGTTTTTCCTTTCTTTTCAAAAGAAATGTTTATTATAATAAGTAATTTAGTTTTAGTGGTTTTATGTGTTGTTCTTTTTCTTGGAATGATATATCCTATCTTAGTTACTTTATTGAATATACCTGCTAATCCATTGCGTAGTAGTTTCTATATTATATGGGCATATTTTTTATCTATATTATATTTTGTAATATATGCAATATCATTAATTTTAGAATGGGGAAAAAATTCATATAGAGGATTTTCTAATAAAATAGCAATAAGTTTTTCTTTAGCTATAATATTTATGCTATCCATTTTTTTTGCAGGCATTAATAATATAGAAATTTTATTAATAATATTTGCATGTAGTTTTACTGTTTTTGCATTCACTCAAAAAATATTTACTGATATAAGAAAATCAAGTTCATTTATATCACAATGTTTGTTTTATGTGGGTATATGTATTTTAATTTGTTTTTCTGTTATAAGTTCAAATGAAACGTATGTGGAGATTCATAAGCTAAAATTAGGAGATAATATTAATTCTATTTATAAAGGAGAAGAATATAAAATTAAATTTGATAATATAAATGAAAACATTTCTGAAAATAAATTAGAACAGATTTTTAATTTTACCTTATTTAATAATTCAGAAAAAATAACATTTAGTCCAAAGTTAATATATTATTTAAGAAATCATATATTAAAATTTACAGAAAGTAAAACGTATGGATTAATAGATATTCATATTACACCTTTATCATTAACGACCAATACATTAATTCCTTATAATATTTTACAATTAAATCAAGAAAGAAATACAAAAATATCTGATGATATTAAAATTAATTTGTTAAATATTAATACAGATATAAAAAAAGCAAGTGTAATCATTACAAATAGTATATTACAAGATACATTAGAATTGAGTTTTCCTAAAGAAGATAATAAATTCTGTTGGGAAAGTATTCTTAATACTAATTATGAATGTGCTGTAGGCAGCATTTTTTTCAATAAAGATGTTCCATTTGTATCTATAATTTATCGTGAAAAACATAAGCAGCTGCCACAACCAATAAAGCAAGCTAAAATTGAAATTGCTTATAAACCTTATATTATTTTTGTTTTGCTGGGTGGAGTATTATGTGTAATTGGCGTCTTCTTAAATTATATTAATAACAACAGACAATATGTATCTAAAATGTAGAATTAAATATATCAACAAAATAGTATTATGTATATTTTCTTGAAAAAGAATAAAAATTCAAAAATATAATAAAAAAATTATGAAATCTTTTTATTATCTTTGTATAATTCTTTAATTATGTCTGTAATTAGTTTATAATTAAATGAAATATAAAGATATAACTTAGATGTATTATTGAATATAGTATAAATATTTTGTTCTTTATAAATAGGTATAAATTATTTTGTTATAATTTTTATAACATAATAGGTGATATGTAACATTATTTAGAAAAATACCTCTTTATTTAAATAAAAGGTATTGGTGATTTCTAATAAATAAAAAAATAAATAAGAAAAGATATAAATTATATAAAATAAATAGAGGTATATTTATGAAACAATGTTTCTTAATTAAAAAATTATTTATCGTCCTTATAATGTTTATAGCGGGGATAAATATAAGCAATAGTTTGTATGCTGATACCTTAACCTTGGGTTCAGCTCAAACAACTTCGTATGGATATAATATGCCATATTATTATTATGGTTATAATATCTATGAATTTATAGTTACACGTGCAGAACTGGGTAATAGAGGTAGTATGTATTTAAAAGAAATGGATATGCATATAGCCTATGCATATAACGCAACAACATATCCTCAATATCCAGAAGATTATACCAATATTGCACATAATAATTATAAAATCTATATAAAACATACAACAGCTACTACATTAACTACTCCTGCAACAAGTTCATTTTATCCAACAAAGGATGTTAGTGAATATCAATTACTATATGAGAGAAACAATCGTTGGGTAGGATATACTAATGATTCGTGGGATACATTAGTTTTTGATAGAGATTTTATTTATAATGGCGAAGATAATATTCAAATATGTCTTATAGGTACAAGAACAGTTGATTATGGTTATCCTTTAGCAGAGACAGATTATTATACTTTCTCAAGTTCTTCCAATATGGCATATTATGGTTATGCTTATACTGGTTATAGCGGCTATGCTTATGCACATACGTATAGACCACATGCACGTTTTATCTATGATCAAGGACCAGAAATTAGAGAGATATATCCATCAAATAATTACTCATTTTTAGCAGGTGCTTTATATTCACAGGCAGAGCCAAGAAATAGGAATGAAATACCAGGTTTCAAGGTATTTGTAGGGAATTTACCGAATTCATATCCTGCTATGAAAGCCACCTTTACTATTACAGGTCCTGATGGTTCTGATTCAATAGTATATAGAGGTTTAGATCCAAGTACATCAAGCAATTATATAACATTTAGAAAGAGTGATATGGATCCTTCTGATAGTACAGTAACAATTAATATTGGCAAAGCAGAAGGATTATATGCATGGGTAGGAACAGGCGGAGATAATAAATCATTAGATTTTCGATCGGGTTCAGTGAAAACAGGTAAATATAAGGTTGAGTTAAGAATTGTACCAGATTCAGATTTGCCAGCATATAAAGGCAAATCATATACAGCTTATAAAGAGTTTTGGGTACGTGGTGCATACGATATAGCATGTGCGGATATTATATCGCCAGTATTATATTATACAACAGTATATCCTATGGAAGAAGTTACATACGGTTTGGAACTTCAAGGTACTGTAAATAATTATGGTTTTAATCCAATAGATTCATTCTATGCACAAGCAACGATTTATAAAGTAGAATTTGATGAAGCTACACAATCAGTAGTAAGCAGAACATTTGTAAAGAATAGTCCACAACAACCATATTTCCATAATTTTGGTAAAGAACCATTGGAGACAGGTCACACATTTGGTTTAACAGAAAATCATTTAGGTACCTTTATTCCAACAGAAGCTGGATATTATGAGATGGTATTAAATGTATGGTTTGCAGATACAGTTAAACGCGAACTAGATCAAGACAAGCTTAATAACGTATATCCACGTGAAGGTGATTCTTATTTATTTAAAACTGCAATGAATTTAGATCCAGAAATTTTAGCAGTAGAGGCTCCAGAATTGAATTCACAATATGCATTAGGACGTACAATAATACCAGCTGCAAGAGTAATGAACAATGGTGTTAGCGACGTAGAAACAGCAGATGATATATCATTAAGATTTACTATACATGGAGAAAGCATACCAGGCTCTAACAACTTTACAAATAAAGTATTTGAGAATACCTTTGTTATAGATGTAATGCAGGCCAACTCAGTTGAGATGGTATTAAAATCCATAGATCAAAATGCTACTAATAATCCAACATTAGGCTGGTTGGCTAATGAATATGGTAAGTTTAGAGTTACTGCAGAATTAATATGGCCAAATGGAAATATACCAGCAAATAAACGAATAAAATACTCATATTTTGAAGTGGTACCAGGTATGGCTGGCAATTATACAATAGGTAAGACAGGAAATTATCCAACAATCGGTGATGCAGTAAGACAATTATATAGATTTGGTGTTTCAGATACAGTTACTTTTGAATTAACAGATTTAAATTATGAAGAAGGTACATTAGATGA
>JAFRQN010000018.1 GCA_017428585.1 Bacteroidota bacterium
ATCTTGGTTTGAGTTCTATGGCAGAACTAATTATATGCAGGTAGGAATAAAATTCGCTGATAAAATTACTACAGTAAGTCCAACTTATGCAAGAGAAATAAGAACAGAATATTATGGAGAAGGACTGCATGATGTGTTAAACAGCAGAGCAGGCGATTTAATAGGTATTTTAAATGGAGTGAATTATGAAGAATGGTCGCCAGAGGTTGATAAATTTATTTCTCCTAATTATTCTCAAAAAACATTGGATAATAAACGTAAAATAAAACATGAATTTCTAAAAAATAATGGAATTTATGATAATCTTGATATTCCTTTAGTTGGTATGATTACAAGACTAACCGAACAAAAAGGAATTGATTTAGTGATGAATAAATTAGAGGAATTTTTATGGAATGCCCGCATAAGATTTGTGATGTTGGGAACAGGCGAGGCAAGATATCAAGATTATTTTAATTATATAAAAGATAAATATCCTAATAATTCCATTGTTTATATAGGTTATAACGAAGCATTCAGCCATCAGGTGTATGCAGCAAGTGATTTCTTATTAGTACCATCAAAGTTTGAGCCTTGCGGACTTACTCAAATGTATGCTATGAGATATGGTACACTGCCTATTGTAAGGGCAACAGGTGGATTATCTGATACTGTACATGAATTTACTTCTCAGACAAAAACTGGTTCTGGATTTGTTTTCTGGAATTATAATGCTGATGATTTTGCTTATGCTTTAGATCGTGCTTTGCAGATATATTCTAAACCTAAAATTATGGATAAAGCCCGCAAATGTGCTATGCAGGTTAATTTTTCTTCTGAACGCAGCGCTAAACAATATATTGATGTATTTAACTGGGCTTTAGAAAAAATTCGATAATAATTGTTATTTTTTATAAATAACTAATATATTTTTAATTCTGCTAATTTTTTATAATTAGTGTTTTGTTTTCAATTAATTTGAGTGAATTAGTATAGAAAAAATCAAAAATTACAAATTATACTATAATAACTATCATCACGTATAGACGTGGTAAGGAGAAGCTATGATAAGCTACTTACAAAATAGTGGAAATGGTGGTTTGACAGTACTTGATAACTGGCAAACAAAATGTTGGATAAATGTAATTTCACCTTCATTAGAAGAACGTGATTATATTTTAAATGAATTAAAAGTTCCATCTGATTTCTTTTATGATATACAAGATGATGATGAGAGACCTCGTGTAGAAATAGAAGATGGGTGGATACTTATCGTAATGCGAATTCCTGTTAGGCATGATTCATCTATACCATTTATTACTGTTCCTTTAGGTATAGTTATAAAGGATGATATTGTAGTTTCTATTTGCTTTCATCAAAATGATGTTATGCAGGATTTTATCTTACATACTCAAAGAAAATCTATTCATATTGATAACAATATGAATTTTCTTCTAAGATTATTCCTTTCAAGTTCTGTGTGGTTTCAGAAGTATCTAAAACAAATTAATACTAATGTTAGAACAGCTGAAAAAGAATTGGAACTTTCTATTAGAAATGAAGATCTTCAGAATTTATTAAAAATTGAAAAAAGCTTGGTATAT
The DNA here is from genome assembly GCA_017428585.1 of Bacteroidota bacterium. GTDB lineage: Bacteria > Bacteroidota > Ignavibacteria > Kapaibacteriales > UBA2268 > JAAYTD01. Next base: position 1,584 of record JAFRQN010000018.1, read on the forward strand.
TTTATTACTTCTTTAAAAGGCAATAGTATTTTGCTTAGTAAATTGATAAAATTAGTAAGCGTTTTTGGTGCTTTTGATCCCGACCTTTTAGAAGATGCTGAAATTGAGTTAAAGCAGGCTATTGAAACAACAAATGTTCACAGCGATATCCTTGCTGGTACAATGGATGCTTATGCTTCTATTATTTCCAACAATGTAAACCATATAATGAAACAATTAACTTCTATTACTGTTATTCTTATGATTCCTACTTTAATAGCAAGTCTTTATGGTATGAATCTATTTAATGCGTTAGAGAATAATCAGTATGGATTCCTTATTGTTTTGTTTATTGCAGCCGTCTGTACTGTGTTAGGTTTTCTTTTCTTGCGAAAACGCAATTTATTTTAAATTATATATTCTAATATAAATTATTATAACTAACTATAATAATTTATGTTCCTTGAAATGTTTAATAAAGAATGTCGGATAATATAAATAACATAGATAAAAACAAATTATTAGAGTATATTTTTTCCTTAAACCGAAGAAATATAAAACCTGGATTAGAAAGAACCCAAAAACTATTAAGTGTGTTAGGCAATCCTCAAGACAGCTTTCAATCTATTCATATAGCAGGTACGAATGGGAAGGGCAGTGTTGCTTCTTTTATTGCATCTATATTAATGGAAAAGAAGTTAAATGTTGGACTTTATACCTCGCCTCATATTTTCAATTTTGAAGAACGTGTTAGAGTTAATAATTCTTTAATAACTCTTGATGATATTGCTAAAATTTACAATAAAATACATAAAACTGCTTTAGAAATTTCTGCAACATTCTTTGAAATTACGACCGCTATAGCTTTTGCTTTTTTTAAGGAAAGAAATATAGATATTGCTGTTATCGAAACTGGAATGGGCGGTCGTTTTGATTCTACAAATGTAATAACTCCTTTAGTATCAATAATAACTAATGTTGGAATAGATCATACTGATTATTTAGGCGATACTATTGAAAAAATTGCAGCAGAAAAAGCTGGAATTATAAAAGAAAATATTCCTGTTATTGTTGGAAGCAGTGATTTATTAGATAGTAGTTTCTTTGTTCAGAAAGCAAAAGAAGTTCATACCGATATATATATAATCGACAATGATATCTCGGAAAATAATATTAAATACTCTGATAAGCTGAAAATGAACTTAGATATTAGTATTAATAATAAACTATATAATATTAATTCTGGGTTGATTGGAAGAAAACAGGCAGATAATATTAAAATTGCAGTAAAAGCAGCAGAACTTATTAAAGATAAATTTGGTTTATCTGATGATATTATTTGCAGCGGAATAGAGAATGTAAAAACTAATACTAATATTGAATTTAGAATTGAAGCTGTTAAGAATAATCCTTTTTTGATACTTGATGTATCTCACAATCCAAATGCAATAAAAAATATGGTTTCTACATTAGAGGAAGCTGCTAATATAAAAAAATGGGATATTGTTTTTGGAGCTATGGCAGACAAGGATATTAAATCTATGTTAGAGATATTATTGCCATATTGTAATATATTAACTATAGTTAGACCTTCAACAAATAGAGCTGAAACTATAGATAATATTGAAAAATTAGCTGTTCAGGTTGGATTTAAGAATATAAAAAGATGCGAAGATATTTCAAAAGAAGCAGTTAATATCTTTAATAACAAATATCCAACTGTGATTTGCGGTTCTTTCTATGTCGCAAGTGATTTTGGTAAATGTTTTAATATGTTAAATAACAATTAATTATATAGTATGGAAAAAGCAAATATAATTTTTATGGGAACGCCGGAAATAGCTGTGCCTACTCTAAAAAAATTAAATGATAAATATAATATACAAGCTGTTGTAACAGTACCTGACAAACCAAAGGGACGTGGATTAAAATTGCAGTATTCTCCTGTAAAAGAAGCTGCTTTGGAATTAGGATTAGAAGTGCTGCAGCCAATAAAAATGCGTGATGAAGATTTTGTTTCCGCTGTAAAAAATTATTCTCCTGATATTATTGTTGTATTTGCTTTTAGAATTTTGCCAGATATTGTATATAAAGCTGCTAAAATAGCAAGTTTTAATATACATACAAGTTTACTGCCTAAATATAGAGGGGCTGCGCCAATTAATTGGGCAGTTATTAATGGTGAAAAAAAGACAGGGTTGACTACATTTATATTAAAAGATACTGTTGATACTGGAGATATATTATTGCAGCATGAAATAGAGATTTTAGAGGATTATACCGCAGGCGATCTGCATGACCGAATGATGTTTGAAGCTCCTGATTTAGCGGTTAAAACATGCGAATTGCTGCTCAGCGGTAAATATGAACTGAAATCGCAGTCGCAAAATGATGCTTCATCAGCTCCAAAAATATTTAGAGAAAATGCTAAAATAGATTGGAATCAGGATGCTGTAAATGTTGTTAATTTTATAAATGGCTATTCTCCAAGTCCTTGCGCTTTTGCTATTTTAAATGACGAAACTATTAAAATTTACAGAGCTAAAGTTGTTTCCGATTCTGCTCTTAACATCGGCAGTTATAATAATATGAAGGCAGGTGGTTTTGTGATTGACAATAATAGTTTTTATGTAAAATGCGGCAATGGACTGGCTCAAATAGTAGAATTGCA
>JAFRQN010000114.1 GCA_017428585.1 Bacteroidota bacterium
ATTTTCCTGATGCTAATAAATTATGGTCAATGAATAAATAATTGCTTCCTGAAAGAGCTAATCCATTGAATATATTATCTAACACTTTCACACCATTAATATCAGTCAAATATACATTAACCATAACAGCGTTATCATCATTATTGTTTAAAATAATTCTTGAATCGCTATTAATAGGATTGCCAAATATATTTAATTCTAAATTAGAATTGCCAGCAATATCATTTTCTATACTTGATACACCTGCATATAACCAGTTAATTAAATTATTAGCAAGACTTCTACGTTCTTCTTGCTTAATGCCAGCTAAATCAAATCCTAATAACAATCTTCTATTTTTTGTATTGTCATAAGCATTTGTAGATTTAACTGCCACAACTTTATCATTATTGGTTTTGAATATTCCTGAAGTAATATTTGAATTATTAATGCTAAAACAATCTGTATAATGTCCAGCTTCACCCTCGAATAAAGTATATTTGTCTTTTGTTATAGTCTCATCAACACCAACTATTTCTACTGGAGTTTCAATATTAGATTTTTCATCTACGCTTGCAACTCCATATTGTGTTTTATAGAAATCATTAATTATTTTAGTTTGAACATTAGTAAATGTTTTCTTATCATTGACTAATTCTAATAATTGATTAGCAGAAACAAATACTTTTTTGCCATTATTAATTAAATTAGACAATGCATTAAATACTGAAGCATTATCGTTTATGAATGTTTTATAATTATTTTTATTTATTGTAATTCCAACAAAATCAAAATTATCTAACATATTTACATAATCTTCTTTTGTTGATTCATAAACAGGAATTGCAGCCAAGCTATTTTCAAAAGCAGCAGCATTTTCTAAAGCATCCTTGTTAGCTAAATAAGCATCGCCATCATTTGGATCATATAAATATGCATACTTAGAATTATTTGTAACATCTATATATTTTACATTCTTTGAAGGACCATATACAACTATACCATCTCCAAAATTACTTGGCAAAGTACAATCTATTATTTCTACATCGTATGAACTTACAAAAGCTTCTGCTTTATCTGTATTAGCAGTTATTCCATAATTTATATTCTTTTTAGAATCTGCTGATATAGTAGCAGTATTTGGAACAGGTGTTGAATAATCCCAATTATCTTGAGAAGTTTTTGCTTTAAACATTACATTTATAGGAATAGAAGATTTATTTGTTACCTCAAACACATGTGTTTTTTCAGTACCCTTATTTACCATAGAATAGGTATTTCCTGATTGAGCTACATCAATAGAAACAAATGCTAAATTCTTAGTTATAGCAGTTTGTAATACTTTCTTATTATCTTCATTTTGAACAAATACAACTACATATAATTTATCTTTATCTAATACAGATACGTCTATATCCTTTGATAAATTAAACTCTCTTGTACCATTTGCTTCTATACCAAACTTACTGCCTGTAGCATCTGGCAGCATATAACGTGCAACAAAATAAAACTCTTCCTCACCATTATTGCCGGCTAAGCCTGTTTCTTTTGGATAAAATACACCAGCTTCTAATACTGCAACACGCAAAGCTAAGTTAGTATATTGCACCTCTGATTTTACTTTAACTTTAACATTGACCTTATTATTAACAATGCTAAAATCAGGAGTTATAGTTACGTATGAAGATTTAACTGCACTTGTTACAGCTGATTCTACGGCTGCTTTTGTATTATTTGTTACTTTAACACCATCTACAAATACAGCAGGAACTTCTTTTGAACCATAATAATTAATACCTCTTTGATAAGGGAATACATTATCAAATTCATTCATAGGATCAGGAGTAACATCTGCTGCATGATATACTATAGGAATAACTTTAGATGTATTGCTTTGCAAGTATTGATTCAATCCATCTGTTATATTTAATTCTGCTGATTTTGCAGAATTTGCATTAGTAAATTCTTCAACTAAAATTAATTTATCAGTTTCTTCACCTGCTGATTCTGTAATTGTTGTACCTGCTACATTATAGGCTTTCAAAGGCATACCAGTATTTAAGCCTGTTGCAGATGTTACATGTGCAACAACATTCATTTTCTTAACATCTACAGGAATAGTATTTATAACAGTTGGCAAATCCCATTCATATTTACGATATACATAGGTTCCTTTTTTTGTTACTGTTACAGGATCACCCTTAAATCCATTATCTGAAAGTATTTTCCTTAATACATGAGAATGAATATATTTTCCTGTTTTCTTATCTATATTTTCTGGATATAAAACATCTGAACCATTTTGAGTACCTAATATACTATCTTGTGTAAGCATTACTGTAATATAATTATTTGCTTGACAATCTGCCGTATAATATAATTCTACTTCAGCAATTAATTTCCTTGTATCTGGATTTAATCTTGCTTTTACAGCAATATTTACAGGTGCATCCTCCTTCATAATCAAACTCGAAACATACTCCCAATATCCCCTATTTAATACCCACTCATTTTTTTGACCAGTATTAACTAATTCTCTATTAACTGCACCAATTGGGAACGAGGAAACTCCCATATTCTGCATTAAACTTGTTGCATCGTCTACACGCAAATCAACTTCTCCAGATTTTGGAGTAGCATAACCACCTGCATGTATATTTACTAAAAAAACATTTCCTGGATTATTTTTTGCTAAATTATTAGCTATTTTATGTCCATCAGGACAATAGCCGCAATGAATACCAGTAAATTCTTCTAAAACAACTTTTCTTTTCTCAACCTTTGTGCTTACCCAACGTTGAGCATAAATATTAGACGTATGAAATAGTATAAAACATACTAAAACTATAAAAGCCGAAAAATTAAACTTTTTCATATAAATCCTAATCGGTTTATTAAATATTTATTTATTTTATAAAAAAAACATATATATTCTATTTATGAACCACATAGATATACCAAAAGAAATAGGAATCGTTAAATTATCATCTGTTTTCAAGACTTTTTTAGATAATGCTTCAGTCACTGCTGCAATTAATGCAGAGAAAATTCCAGCAATAAAATAAATAAAACTCATCCTAAATATAATTCCATATAGACATACAACTATTACAGCAGAAATAAAGAAAGCGGTTGTACCTTCTACAGATTTCTTTTTTATACCTAAAAATCGTGTTTTACCATATTTCCTTCCAACTAATGCAGCACATATATCCGAAATAATTAAAATGGTAAGTGCAACTATTGCAGTAATTTTAGGGAAAATATATATAGTTACAACAGAAGAGATGAAAACCCAAGAAGCTCCATTTAAGAAAACTTTTTTACTTGTTAATTCATGTTTTCTTAACATTTTCCGAATATTTTAAGATAAATAGTTCGTAAAAAATATATTCGTTTTGCTGCTATATCAAATCCTACAAACAATAACATTAAAGGAATTAATATTAACAACATTATATCTCTATCTAAAAAAATATATGATAGAGGTATTGTAAGAGCTGCTAAATGTATACCTTTTCGTATTAGTTCTTGAGTAAAACTTATATTTTTATCTTTTGTATCTTTCTGTTTTCTTATTAATTCTTTTTCTATTTTATGAGCATCCTCTTCCGTACCGATACTATCATCAAGAATATGAGGAATTTCCATTATTTGTTTTTTTGCATGTACAATAACAGAATCAATTTGTTCTTTTGTCGTATCTATTATTAATTTACTTTTGTTTTGAAATTCTTCTTTTGTTATTTTTGTAGAATCTTTATTCATAATACAATATCTCAATAAAATAAATTAATAAAATATTAACAAAAATACAAAAAAAAAATTAAATTAATAATATGTTAACAAAAATACAAAAAGCAAATGCAAAAATTAATATTTATTTACAAGTATTAAATAAAAACAAAGACAATTATCACAATATAAATTCGTTATTTTATCCAATACCGTTATATGATGAAATTACTATATCAAACAGTCAATCACTAGAATTACATTGTAATAACAACTTAAATATAAATAACAAAGATAATCTTGTTTATAAAGCGGCAATTATTATACAAAAATATGTTTTAGAAAAATTTAATAAAACAATAACACCAAAGATTGAGCTAAATAAAAATATACCTATTGGAGCTGGCTTAGGAGGCGGCAGTTCTGATGCTGCTAATACTTTACTGGCATTAAACCAATATTATGAATTAAATTTAGAATTTAATACTTTACATAATATGGCAATTTCCTTAGGCTCAGATGTTCCTTTCTTTTTATATAATAAACCTGCTTTAATTTCAGGACGCGGTGAAATAATTAAACCTATAGATTATACTATTAACTCTTATTTGCTGTTAGTTTTTCCTAATATAAATATAAGCACCGCTATTGCTTATAAAATGTTAAACCGTAATGAAAATTATCAGACATCTTTAATACAGCCATCTAATATTATAAAAGATATACTCTTTAATGATTTTGAAGAAACAGTTTTCAAAATGTATCCTGAGCTTTATACTTTAAAAATAAAATTAAATAAGCTCTCAAATAATAAAGCATTAATGTCAGGAAGCGGTTCCTCATTTTTTGCTTTTTTCGATACAGAAGCAGAATTACATAAA
>JAFRQN010000115.1 GCA_017428585.1 Bacteroidota bacterium
AATAAAAATATATCATATCCACCATTAATTTGAACAGAATATATCAATGTTAGATTATCTGGAGTTAAAGATAATTGAGCAATACCGTTTGCACAATTAGTCAAAGGACGTTCCGCGTTAGATTCTATAATATATTCATATATGTTGCCAATACCATTTTTTGTCGATACATATAATATCTTTTTATTATCGTTAGAAACAGCTATAGAAGTCTTATCGACATTCGGTTCATTCGTTATACGTGTTATTTCATGTGAATAGATATTAACTGAATATATATCAGATACTTCGTTATTGACTTTCCATATTTTTAATTTTTCAGGAGTAACGTATTTTTCTAAATTATCTCCTCTATCGGATACGAAAAATATATTTTCAGAATCGTATGACCAAGCTGGATATTTATCAGAAAATACGTCATCAGTTATTTTATTAACGGTTTTATCATCTAAATTATAATAGAACAAATCACTTCTTAAATCTTTTATACCAACAAAAGCAATTTTTTTGCCGTCTGGAGACCATATAACAGAAGTAATAGAAGAAAATCCAGGTTTTATTTTTTCATATTTTTTTGTTTGTACATTTACTATAAATATAGCGTCTTCACCTCCTGATTTTGCAGAAACAGTAATAAACTTTCCATCAGGCGACCATGAAATCCCTGGTGTTAATACATTCAGCTGTTCAAAGTCATTTTGTCTTGCACTGCTTATTATTTTTTTAGGTTTTATTGTATCTTTCCCTCTGCCTCTATTTTCAACAGGTGCAACATATATTGAGAATATACCATCTGACATATCAGATATATAAGCCATATATTCACCATCAGGAGAAATTGCAGGAGAAGAAAAATAAAAACAATTTTCTTTTTTATGATCAGTTAGAGCCTTAGAAAAATCTTTAGGATATTGATAAACAGTAATATCGGGCCAATATTCTTTTTTTATGTCTTTTATCCAATTTTCAGAAAAATCTTTGATATTCATACCAAAAGAATTTTCAAAAGCCATATCTAAATTTCTAAAAATTTTAAGTTTATTAATAAGTTCAGTAACTTTGTTTTTGCCATATTTAGAAGCAACATAAGCATAGAAAGTCTGACCGCATCTATATGCAGCATATCCACTAATAGTTTCAAGTTCAGGAATTTGATCATTCATAGACAAATCCCTCATATACATATCAGTTTCTATATTCATTCCGCCAAGACTTTCCCATTCAGCCAACCCTTCATTCATCCATAATGGTATAGAAAAATTAGTCGTTGTTATAGCCGTTTGTATATTTCCACCATAGAACATGTCATTAAGCACTGCATGAACTAATTCATGATGCAAAACATGATTAAACTGACTGTATTCGCCTTGGAAAGGTACAATAACCCTATTTTTGTATAATTCGGTAACACCTCCTATCCCTTGACTTAAATACATATCAATAACATTCGTTTGCTGAAAATCATTATGTGAATCATATATAATGACAGCAATACGCTTAGTTATTCTATAATTTAATGTATTTTGTATAGATAGAAGAGACTCCTCCAAAGTTTCTGCAGCAAATTCTGCTAAGTATTTGCTGCCTTTGTCATAATAAACATCAAAATGCTGGCTTTCTATATATTTCCAATCAAATACTTTATATTGAGTCTTGTTTTTTCCAAAATACTGCGGCCATAGATTATTGCTGCTAAGCAATAACAATGGCATTACAAAAACACAAAATAACTTCGCTATATTTTTTAATAAATTCATATATCTCAAAAATAAAATAAGGAAATAATATGTATTCATATTATTTCCTTTATACAAATTATTCTTTTATAAATTGTTTTGTTATTACATTATTCTTTGAAATAATTTTAACAAAATAAGTACCTGCTGAATAATTAGAAACATCAATATTAAATGCTTCTGTTCCAAGAATTACATCATTAAATCTTGCGATATTCTTGCCTGTTATATCAATAATATCAATAAGATAATTATTATTGTCATTTTTATTTAATTTTAATGATATATATGATTTTGCAGGATTTGGACTTATTTCAGCTATAATACTTTCTGGTACTTCTTCGATACCAGTAACAACCTCTGAACCACGCCAGCAATCACCGCCAGTTGAAATTTCTACTGTATAATCGCCTGAAACTCTTAAAACTAATCTTTGAGAAACTTGATTTGTAAGTTCTTTCTTATTTCTATACCATTGATATTTTTCAGCTTCTGGATAAACTATCAAAGTATCAGGATGTTTTACTGTATCGCCATCAACTACTTCTTTTATACCCTCTAAAACTGAAATAACTGGTTGTTCTGGCACTGGATAAGTCTTAACAACTACAGTATCGTATGAACGGCATGAATTATTTCCAGATTCTGCAGAACCCCAATAAACACCAGGTTCTTTAACAATTATTTTTCTTGAAGTCTCGCCTGTTGACCACTTATAAGTATTTTCAGTAAATCCAATAGGAATAGATAATACTACACTATCGCCTTCGCAAAATTCTAAAGTTTTAGAAACAGTAATATTAAGTTCTTTTGTTGGATAAATAGTAATATCAATACATTTTTCGCTTATACTTGGACAGTCAGAGTTTACATTAGCTGCTACCCAGTATTTACCGTTTTCTTTTGCCCAAATATAATTTGAAGTTTCACCATTAGACCATACTATATCTTGGTAATCGCCTTCTATATATAATTTTACGCTGTCGCCTTGACAGAATGTTGTAATACCTTCACATTTAATATCAACATTGCTTGGAACACAGCGATCTAAATCTACTTCCCAAATACCACGTCCATAAGTAGCAGCACGCAATTTACCAATAGATTCAATTATATCCAAATCAGTAATACACAACATTGGCAAACCTGTACCCCATCTTGTATAGAATGGTACATTTTTCGTACAAGTATATACACCTATATCAGTTCCAACATATATTCTATCATTATTATTTGATTGATGGAATATACAATTAATTGGCATTTTTGGCAAATTGCCTGTTAAATCCAACCATTCATTTCCATCATATCTAAGAACACGATTCTTTTCAGCGTAACCTGTACGAACTATATAAACTATTTCAGGATTTTCTTGATTAATACAAATATCTACTATTGAACCACTTCCTGGTACAGTTATATTTTTCAAAGTTGCGCCGCCGTCAGAAGACATTGTTAATTTTGAGCTTGTTGCAGCATATACATAATTATCATAAGCTCTAACAATATCAAAT
>JAFRQN010000116.1 GCA_017428585.1 Bacteroidota bacterium
ATAATTTTTCTTCTATCATTAATATTATTTCCTCTTACTGATATAAAATATTCTGAACTCTGAAGATTGCTTATATCAAGACTGAAAGAGTGTTTTCCGCGTTCAAGTTCTAATTTAGTTTGTTGAAAAACAATTTTTCCATTTATATCAAATATAGATAAATCAACTATATCGTTATTTGATAAATTGATTGTATATCTAATATTATTCGAAACAGGATTTTCATTTATTGATAAATAATTAAAATCTCCCAATCTTATTTGTCTTATATTATGTCCGCAAACTGGTTGAATATTAACAGTAATTTCTTTTATACCAGGATTATAACATCTATCTGATATCAGCTCATATATTATATTGGTAGAAATATTATTTGATAATAAAACAAGAAAGTCGATATTAAATTGAATTTGCATTGGCGAATTAATTACAATATCATTACTATCAATATAGCTAACTTCTATATAATCATCATATTGAACATATTTTACAGGCTTCTTTATAGAATAGTTATCAGTTATAAAATCAATATATCCAGTATCATTTAATAAATATAATACAGTTTTATCTACTGCAATATTTATTTTATGTTCAAAAATACCTTCACTTGTATATTCTATAAAAGAATTAAAATTCAAAGATACTGTATCACCAACAGTTATAGAAGGTGTATTATCGTATATATCACAATTAATTGAACTAACATGAGGGAATATATTAGCTGATAATATTTTTTCAATTTCTCCGTTATAATATACTTTTAATTCTAACTCGCCTTCTTGATTGCGTTCTGCATATACTTTTATTGGGAAAATAATTTTATTGCCAGCTTCCAGTATTATAGGAAATACTAGTTTATCATTAACAAATTCAGCAAAATAGACATCTGGTTTTCTATTTATTAAAATAGAATCAATATATATTTTACCACTCCCATTATTTTCTATAACAAGTTCAGCTTGTATTGTATTACATGCATTTAATTCAGAAATTCTTAAATATGTCTTGTATTTTTCATCATCTGCTGTTGCATATCCTGAAATTACAATAGTATCTATACTTCGTAAATAATTAGGATTAGCATCATGAACTACACCTAAACGAACAACATGTTCACCCGAAATTATAGGTTTAAAAATAATAGATTTTACCAACTGGTCATTAGGTTTAATTCGTAATGACTTTAGCTCTTCATAATTAATTTCAAAAGATTCTACATCACCATCTATAACAAAAATACTATCAATTGTTAAATCTTCATTCCCCTTTGAAGAAAGTAATTTGACATTGTCTTGAGAAATAGAATATACTGGTATTGAATCAAATTCATAATTAAATGTCTCTATAACTGGAATCGTTCCTTGACCTTCAATAACAGCAAATATTGGTTGATGATCTTCCCAAGCAGATTTAAATTCAAATTTATTATACATTAATTCAGTATCATTTGGAATAAAAGATATAACTAACGCAATACTATCTTGTTCATTTAATTCAACATTTTTAATTCCATGAAATATCTCAACTGAACTATTATTTATATGAGATACATTTATATCCTGCACAAAATTAATAGTATCATTAAAACTACCATTGTTTATTAAATATACAGTATCTATAGTTGTCGTACCAATTCTATGCTTGCCAAAATCTAATGCAATATTTTCTATATTAGGGATGCCAACATCTCCTATGGTATTAAAATAACAATCTAATAGTGCATCATTATTAACTTTAGTTTGTTCTTTATATTGCTTAATTTCCTTAGGAGTAAATGTAACAGTATAAGTTATATATTCTCCAATATCTAAACTATAAGGAATTTTAGGAGAGATATCCCAAGAAAAACATTTTTCTGAATTTATATTTTCTAATGATGTTACATTGATTTTTATATTGCCTGCATTAACAATATTTTCTGATATTGTTTTTGAACTACCAAGACGAATTTTACCAAAATTTATATCTTGAGCAATAAGTCCAGGCGATGAAATTTCACCTGTAACATGTGTTGTTAATTTGAAATCACAATCAAAATGTAATGTAAAATCCGTATTACATAACTTTGTTGAACCATCAGGATCCAGTATTATTTTAATTATAACTGTTTCATTAGGTTTTAAATTATATGGCAATTTAAAATCATATTCGATTCTTAACCTTTTATCATCAGGCAGTGATATATAATTTAAATTTTGCGCTATTTTGCTATTATTTGTAAGTTTTAATTCTGCCGTCGTTTCAGTAACCCAATTTACTCTTCCAAAATCATAATTTTCAGGAAACTTTACTTTAAATCCGTAATACTTATAATTAAATAAAGATTTGTTAAAACTTTTGTCAACAAATGCTATCTCAAGAGAAGCATCTTGATATAAATCAATAGGATTAGCTGTTATATTTAAAACAGTAGCAGTATCACTTATTTCAAAATTATGTACATTAAAATTATAAGTATTTTTTGTAACTTCTCCCCAGTCTATACCTGTATTTTTTCCACCAAAATCAGATACTTTAATTCTTATGGTTCCACAAGTATCTGTATAAGTAATTTTAGGAACTTCTAAGTCAGGATTATCTGCATCATTTAATCTACTTCCAAGCATCATAGAATATGAATCTCTATAACCATGTCCATAAATAACACCAGAAAAACTTCCTTTTTTACTATTCAATTTATGATTGCCATTTTTTACATCTAACATTAGCCAATAATACTTAGTATCTCCAATTCGTTTCTTCTTTACAGCTGAATTATTATCTGTAATAAGAATATTATCAAGATATAGATTATCAATGCCTAAAGAATCAGCAATCACAATCACGCAATGAGCCTTATATTGATCAAATATTTTATTATTTCTTGGCGTCGCAAACGTTACACTCTCTACAAATTGTTCCACAGGAGCCAATATTACCAAAGAAGGATCATAGTATAAACTTTCCTGTACAGTATCATTTACTATTCCTTTATGCATCATTAATTGATTTACTAATATAGGTTTATCAGAATTCCAGTATATTGGACAATTAGCTTCTATTTCAAAACAGCTGCCGCCCTTTTCTATAAACTTAGTATGTTTTATAAAAGCAGTATCGGATTCATGAATAAAGTAATCAATTTTAGTGCTATCATCTCTTGCAATAACTTTGATTAAATCTCCTGAAGCACAAAGATTTTGATGTGTATTTTGACCATTGATAAAAGGAATAGTTATAAAAGTTCTACCCCAAAAATTTGTGGCAGGCATCATTTCAACAAGATGATCTTTTGTATCGTATGGCAAATCAAGTCCTTGTTTCACTGAAGATCGAACATGTCCAGACAGTAAACCAATAGGATGATTACTCGACACATAAGTGCCTGTCAAATCTTCCGATCCTATATCTCCTGGTTCAGATTGTACTAATAAAACCTCACCCTTATTAAGTCTTACCCTGCCAGTAGAACCTCTTCGTATTCCATTAATAGTATTTGCTGTTGGAATAAATGTTACAATGGTGCTGTCTAAATCTGCAATAACCAAAAATTCACCAGTTCTCGGCGTTAGATTTTCTTGATATTTCGTATTATTTATTATAACACCATTTGAATCTATTGCATTATCTGCTATTTGACGTTTTTTCCCATTATATACATCATTAGGCATAGAAATTATTCTATGAGTTTTTCCCCATCTGCTTACAGGAATAGCAACATAACTATCTGAAGATTGATTTTTACTAGAATATACCCAACAAGTTATAGGATGTTTAGATGATATATCAATTTGTTTGTTTTTCGCAATTCCAGGCGACCTTACTTCAATATCATTTTCAATAACAACCTCTTCTATTTTATTAGGTTCTAAATAAATAGTTTCTTTCCTTTGTTTGCCAGGAATAGACACAATAACTGTATCTGATCTAGTTGAAGAAACGAAAATGCTTAGGAAGGAAGTTTCAACTATTGCCGCTCTTTCTATTTCATTTTGCATAAAAGCTACAATAAAATGACGCCCCATAAATGCAGATGTTTTTTCTACAACCTCTGCATAAAGATTAATACTTATAGTAAGAAAATTAAGTATAATAAAACATAAAACTATATACCTTAATCTTTTCATATATCCCCTTAAGTTATAAATATAAGTAGCTCTTATGTTATTATAAAACAAATTAAATTTTATATTATGGATTCAATAAATTCTTCTTTTGTTAAATTGACAAAATAGTTATCAATATCAATATTTTTTAATGCTATTGTAATACTTTCCTTGTCATGTTTAATTCCACATAAATGAGATTCAAGCTGTTTTATATTGCCGACAAAGAAAAAATCTCCATAAATAGAAATATTTTGTATAATTCCGCCATTTACATCCAAAAAAACTTCTATTGTACCTGCATTTGTTTTATTTCTCTTGGTAAAATTATACTTAGGAGAATTTCCATAATTCCATTCCCAAGTAGAATATTTTTCATCAGCAATTCTTTTTATCTTATTAACTTCTAATTCATTTAATTTATACTCTAAAATATCTTGAAATTTTATTTTTATTTCATCGATTATTTTTTCGATAAAATCATTTACAGTCATTTGCTGTAATAAAAATTCAGATATATTAGCAACTCTTGAATGTATAGATTTTATACTTTTTCCTGTAAATTTATTTGATTGTGTATTTAGTGCATTAAAAATTTCCTCTAAATCTGAATTAAAAAGCAACGTACCATGATGTAATATTCTATTAGATATAATTAGTTCTGAATTTCCAGAAATTTTTTTCCCTTCAATTAAGATATCATTACGTCCAAAAAACTGTGCCTTTACACCCAATTTTTCTAAGACGTCTATAATAATCATTGTATATTTATTAAAATCAGATCTTTTACTTTCGTTATTTTCAATAAATGAAAAATTGACATTTCCTAAATCATGATAAACCGTACCACCGCCTGTCATTCTCCTGACAACATTTATATTTTTCCCTTTAACATAATCTAAATTTATTTCTGCATTAGTATTTTGATGATATCCTACAACAACAGAAGGTTCATTTTGCCATAGAAGAAAAAAATTATCATTACTATTTTTTAACAAATACTCTTCTAAAGCTAAATTAAAATAAGGAGAATGACTGATAGTATTATTAAAATAATAAGATTTTTTAGTCATATTGTTGTTTTTCTATTTTTATATTTGGATAATAAGTCTCTTTATTTCTTACAATTTTATCGCAAATAAATGTTGAATATATAAAATGACGTCCTGGTTGATCTTTATCATCTGGATAATAAAGTGTTAACTTTTGTTCTAATGTATGCATAAATACGATAGGAAGCCAGAATGTAGTATCTATATAAAATTCACCACCAGAATTTATAACACCAGAAGTCTTTACACTATATTGTTTTGTTACTACTTCATGAGAAGCTTGACCAGAACGTGCAAATGTAAATTTCATCATATTATAACCCATCGTATCAGACATACCCATCAATCGTAATAAAGTCGTATTTTTAAAAACAGGAATAGGATATCCATTTTCCACCAATTCATCTGTTGACGATAATAACCATGATTCATTTATTCCTTTTTTATTTACACCATTTTTGCCTAAAGCAATTAAAAAAGTTGGTTTAAATACTCCGCCTGGTGCTGTAATAGCATGATTTGTATCTTGATTAAAGACCCTTATTCTATTCCCTAAAGAATCAATTTCTATATATACAGGTTTATTTGCCCACATAGAACCTTCATGCTTTATATTCTGTTCATCACGATAAGATTCAATAGATTTAACTTTTAATAATACTTGTGTCAAACAAAAATTCCCCGTTTTATTTATAGAATCACAGGTAATCAATATATTTTCTCGTCTTAATCTCAATAGTGGATCATCATAATTAATTATAACACTATCTCTAGAAAAAACTGAATAATATAAAGAATCACCAGGTTCAAAATGATATTTAAACGACAATGAATCTAATGTTTCATCTTTTGAAACATCTATAGCTGCAGTATTATTCGCAAAAATAAATTGACAACTAATATAAGTTAATAATAAATATATAATTAAGGCTATAATATTATTTTTAATTAAAAATAATTTCATATTACTATATAATATATATTCTTTAGTTTTTTATAATTAACAAATATAATAAAAATTATTTACAAATAATTAATTACAACAATAAAAATAATAAAAATCAAAAAAATATTGGAATTTACTACTAAAAATGTTAATTTAATAATCGTATTTTTACATTTATTAATAATGTAAATAGATAAAACTATATAATTAGAATAAAAATGTCAGGTAAATAAATATGAAATATTTCCTAAAAACAATACGTTATATGTTGTGTTTGTCTATTGTTATATTTATTTTCGCTTGCAGTAATAATATAACAACAAATATTGAGCAACGTACTTCTAGTATTATACGTGGAGATAGTATTTGTTTAAAATGGAATTTTTCAAATGCAGACATAGTATATATTAGTAAGATTCCAGAAAAATTTAATGGTATTGACAGTTTTATAGTTTCACCAGAAAACACTATTACATATGATATATATGCATATAGAGATAAAAAAGAAATTTCAAAAATACAATGGAAAATAAATGTAGTAAATCAATTAAAATCTGGATTCGATATTTTTGATTTAACAGATTTAGATTCATCAACAAAACAATCTAATTATTTAGTTGGAGTTAATAATAATAGTATAATATCTGCAATAAAAATTATTGGCATCGAAAATCCAAATAATCTTTATAATCCTACAATAAAATTCATACCTCTTGATAAATATGGCAATTATATTTCTGAAATTGATTTTGGAGATACTTCAGTAATTAACTATATACAAATAGATAACAATAAGTCAATTAAAACTATATTACAAAGTATTTCCGAAAAAAAGACTTTTATAACTGACAGCAATAAATTTAATTTTTATTTTTGTATTGACAATTCTCAAGCAAGTACTAATACTATTTATAATCAATTATTGTTATTATCTAAAGAATATCATTTAAGTGATAATTTTTTTATTACTACTTTTAATCAAAATATAACCCCAGTATTACCAATACAAAAAGATAGCAATTATACATTTAATCCTCTTATTTACAATGATAATCAAGGAATTAATGCTGCTAATAATGCATTATATAATTTAATCAATTATATAAATAGCAAAACCATACATAAAAATGATATAATTATTTTGATTACAAAAAGTACTGATAATGCTTCTATTTTTCATACAGAACAAGAAATAGTTAAAATTGCCAAGGAACACAATATTAAATTATATGTTGTTGCAATAGGCGAAACAATCCCAACTTATAATTTTGAATATTTAGCAAATGCTACAGGGGGAAGTTTATATATATTAAACGAGAAAGAGATATTAGATCTATATAATGTTTTGCATGAAATTCTTTTTGTTCAAAAATTTTATTATAGAGCCAAAGTATCTATTCCATATAAATTTGATTTTAATGAAGATTTAATTTTAAATTTATCACTAAAAGATACTAATAATTCCAATATTATTTATAACAATTATACTTTACCATCTAAACATATAGACTTATTTTCTAACTACAAAACACTTGCTATTTTTAATAACAAATCAACTAAAATACAGGAAGAATTTTACTCAAATTTGCAAGCTCTTGCTGATACGCTAAATAAACATAAAGATTTAACAATAAAACTTATTGGACATGCACATATTGA
>JAFRQN010000117.1 GCA_017428585.1 Bacteroidota bacterium
AATCAATTTCTAAAATCATATTTATTTGTTTAATTCTATTAATATTTTTTCAATTTCTTTAACTTCAAATTTATAGTCGTATTTTTCTAATGCAGCTTTTTGAGCTTTGGTTGATAAATCTTCTTGTAAATCTTTATTATTTAATAATATTTTTATTTTATTTAAATAATCATCTAAATTTTCAGGTTGATATAATAATCCATATTCTCCATAATTAAGTAACTCAGGTGTGCCGCCGGCATTTGTAGCTATAATAGTTTTTGCCATTCCCATTGCTTCAATTGTTACCATGCCAAATGTTTCATTTTTAGATGCTAATGTAAATATATCTATAGCTGAATATATTTCGCCTATAGTGCTTGTGTATGGTGTAAAATGAATATACTGCTCTAAATTATATTTTTTTACAAGTTCCAAAATATATTTATGGTATTTTTTGCCTTCTGGTTCCCGAGTTGGTTCACCTGCTATTAATAATTCTATATTAAAACTGTTTTGTCTTAATTTTTGAACGGCTTCAATCAAAAAATGTTGCCCTTTTAATTTATCAATACGTCCAACTATTCCGATAATAGCAGCATCTGCGTTTATATTAAGTTTTTTACATGCTTCTGCTTTAGATATTTTGGAAGTTAATATATTGGAATAATCAACACATAATGGTATTACTTTTATTTTTGATTCAGGTATTGTAGTCTTTTCTAATACTTGTTTTTTTAGGATATTTAGAGGAGCAATCCATGTATCAATAAATTTATAGCGTATATGATGAAAAATATCTTTTTTCTTGCCTGCAATGAGCATATTTTGCTGAAAAATAAACTTAAGCTTATTTTTAGAAAATAATTTTGCTAAAGCACATAAACTTAATTCTTTATTGTCAAAAGCAAAAATATATTTTATGTTTTTCCTTTTTATAATTTTATATAAATTAAAGGCTTGTTTAATATCATAATATTTTCTGTGTTTTTTTATATATTCTATTTCTATATTTTTATTTTTTGCTTCCTGTTCAATTGGAGTATTCTCTTTACATAATATTATTGTATTGTATCCTGCTTTTTTTAACCAATAAGCAAGACGTACTACATTCATTTCTAACCCGCCCCAGCTGTCAGAGGCATTTATAAAAGCTATATAATTATTAATCATCTTTTGAAATATAGAAATAATTGATATTAATAGAATTATAAAATTACTTATCTTTTTGTGGAAATAATTCATTTATGATAGTATAAGCATATCTTAAATGAGGTATAACTATAGATCCGCCAATAATAAGAGCGATATTCATTGCTTCTATTATTTCCTGTCTTGAACATTTCGCTTCAAAACATTGGTTTATGTGATAAGTTATACAATCATTGCATCGCAATACCATAGAGCAGGCCAATCCAATTAATTCTTTGTTTTTAGCTTCAATGGCTCCATCTAGATAAGCATTTGTATCTAAATTAAGGAATCGCTTAAATCCTAAAAAATTCTCATCAAGGATATTTTTATTTCCTTCTTCTCTTCTATTTTGAAATTCTTGTAAATTAGTCATAATTACAAATATAATGTTTTTTAATATATAATTGTTAAAAATAGAATAAATATAAAAATAGATAACGTTTTTTTTTCTTTTTTTTACTATATTTGTTTATTAAAAATGACATTTATACTTAATAATTATGAACGATATTCAAATAGCAAAAATAGAAGAAATAGCGAAGTCTATTTCCCCAAATGTTAAATTAGTAGAACATCATAATCAATATACGCTTGTACTTGATATTGAAGATGATGCAATAAAATTGTTATCAGCGTTAAAAAATAATTCAGATATAGATTTTGATACTTTAACAGATATTACTGCAATAGATTGGCTAAATTCTGGCAACAAAAATGTAAAGTCAAGATTTGAGATAGTTTATTTTTTATATTCAATTAAAAATAAAAATCGTATTCGTATAAAAAAACCTGTACCAGATAATCTTCATTGTCCAACTGCAACAAGTGTTTATGCTTCGGCTAATTGGTATGAGAGAGAGACTTATGATATGTATGGAATTATTTTTGATGGACATCCTGATTTGCGAAGATTTTATATGCCAGAAGATTTTGTAAATGCGAAAACAGGTGAGACATATCATCCATTACGTAAAGATTTTCCTATAATGGGTTATCCTGACACATTGCCTCTGCCTCCATATCCAGAAAAAACAGGAATAGATGTTGAATGGTAATTTTATAAAATATATTATAGATAA
The DNA here is from genome assembly GCA_017428585.1 of Bacteroidota bacterium. Taxonomy (GTDB): domain Bacteria; phylum Bacteroidota; class Ignavibacteria; order Kapaibacteriales; family UBA2268; genus JAAYTD01. The sequence continues at coordinate 2,253 of JAFRQN010000117.1, forward strand.
TATATAAATAAGAATTATTAATATAGAGAAGTATTAGAATTGAAAATAGATATAACAGAATCCATTTTATTAAAAATTGGTGCTATTGCTGATAAACACGGAGTACAAGTTTATGTTGTAGGTGGTTATGTACGAGATTATTTTCTAAATAGACCAAGAACAGATATTGATTGTACAGTTTGTGGTGATGCTATAGAGTTTGCAAACTTAGTAGCAAAAGAGTTTAGATCAAAAATAGTAGTTTATGAAAGATTTAGAACAGCTTTAATTCCGATTGGCAATCATAATATAGAATTTGTAGGTGCTCGAAAAGAACAGTATGAGATAAATTCTCGAAAACCTATAACATCAGAAGGTACATTGGAAGATGATTTAAAACGCCGTGATTTTACTGTAAATGCTATGGCTGCTTCTATTAATAAAAATACTTTAGGAGAAGTAGTTGATTTATTTAATGGATATGAACATTTAAAACAAGAATTATTAATTACCCCATTGGATCCTGTAACTACTTTTAGTGAGGATCCTTTGCGTATGATGCGTGCAGCACGTTTTGCGGCTCAATTAAATTTCAAAATAGCTGAGAATGCAATGGAAGCTATGTCTCAAATGGCTTCAAGAATATCAATAATATCACAAGAACGAATAACAGATGAATTTCTTAAAATATTAAGTGCTAAACGACCAAGTATAGGTATTAGTGTATTAAATAAAGTTGGACTTTTGCAATATATATTTCCAGAATTAGCAGCTTTGCAAGGGGTAGAGGCCATAGAGAATGATTCTGGAAAACGTTTTTCTCACAAGGATGTTTTCTGGCACTCAATAACTGTATTAGATAATGTTGCTGCAAAATCTGATAATATTTGGCTTCGATTTGTTGCTTTAACGCATGATATAGGTAAATTAAAAACTAAAAAATTCATTGAAAATAGTGGTTGGCATTTTTTCGGTCATGAAGAAGTTGGCAGTCACATGATGGATAAATTATTTAAGAAATTCAAATTGCCTTTAGAAAAATTACCTTATGTAAAACTACTAATTCGATTACATTTGCGTCCAATGCAGTTAGTCGATAATGAGGTTACAGATTCTGCTGTTAGACGGCTTGCTTTTCAAGCTGGAGATGCTTTAGAAGATCTTTTTCTTCTATGTAGGAGTGATATAACATCTAAAAATATAGAATTAACACAGCAATATCTTAATAATTATGATATTGTTACTCAGAAAGTTATCGATGTTCAGGAAAAAGATAAATTACGTAATTTCCAGTCGCCTATACGTGGTGAAGAAATCATGGAAATTTGTAATATTATGCCTTGTCGTTTAGTTGGAATTATAAAAAGCAATATAGAAAATGCTATATTAGATGGAACAAAAGATGTTGCTCAAAATACAATAGAAAAAACAGCAGATGC
>JAFRQN010000118.1 GCA_017428585.1 Bacteroidota bacterium
ATATGAAAAAATTAATATTGCTTTTGTGTGTTTCATTTATTTTGCTTAGCTGTTCAAGTTCTGGTTTGACTGCTGAAAAATCAGCTTCAACAGAGAAATCTATTAATAATTTAGGTTATGTTACGGCATACGAGGGTTATCAATTAGCAATAAAGAAAATGAGGGCAGATGGATATGATGATTCATGTATTAATTTAATTGATATTAAATCATTATTAAATACATCTTTATATAAATTTGGATATATTGTTTCTAATATGTCTTTTTCTGGCGATAATATTGGCAAATCCAATTATTGGTTGTATAGTATAAATTATAATAAGGATAATAAAGATAATTATTTATATGTTTACTGTGTTATTGAAAATGGAGTGCCGATAATTGATATTAATCAGCAAAATAAAGAATTTGCTAAAATTCAAAAAGTTAAATCTAATAGATATATAACATTAACGAAAGAAAATGACAGTCCTGTTTTTGTAAAGAAATTGATTGAGAATTCTAATTTTTCAGAAGCATCTATTATAAGTCTTTCATATTTGCCGCAATACTTTAAGAATTTTGCTCAATTTCAATTTCAAGAAGATATTCCTTATTGGATGGCTGTTACTAATGATGAATCAAAAAGATTTTTATTGTTATCTGATAATAATATTCTTAAAAATTCTTTAGAATATATTAAGAACTAATAATATATGTATAACTAATTATATAACAGCCAATATGAAAAAAATTATCGTGATAGTGGTTTTATTTTATTTTTCCATTTTAATGCTTAATGCAGAAAATAAAGAAAATGTTACAGCATACGAAGGTTATCAATTAGTTAAGGAAAAACTTAAGGCAGAACATTATGATCTTTCAAATATAAAATTAATTAGAACATCTGGTATTTTTTATCTTGATAAAAAGGAAAAATTCTTTTCTGGTGATGAAATCGGCAAAACTTTTTTATGGACTTATTTGGTAAATTGCAAAAAAAATAAAGAAGAAAAGTATTTAGATGTTTCTTTATCTATTTGGGGCGGAAAGACAGAAATTAGTATTGCTGAAAAAAATGATATACCCTCTAAAACAAATTTTATAAACTTAACAAAAGATAATGACAGTCCTGTTTTTGCAAAAAAATTATTGGATAATAATGAATTTGTGGATGATTTGAAATTATTTAAAAATTTAGACAATCTTAATGCAGAATCTGGTCAAAATAAAGTTTTAGCGTTTATTCTGTTTAATTATTTATCTCCAAATCTTTCTATTTTCAAGAATAATAATATTCAAATTCAAGAAAATACTCCTTATTGGTCATTTAACATAAGTGTAGGTGGAAATAATGGGTATAATACTATTTGTATTCTGCCTGTTGATAAAAATATTCGTAAAAATGCCTTAGAATTTATTAATATGAATAATAATAAATAGAATTAAGATTATAAAATAATATATTTAATTCTTATATTTGAATTTTTAATAATTTAATATATAATTTATATGAAAAAATTTTTATTGCTTTTCTGTTTATCAATCATTTTATTTGGTTGTTCAAAGGAATATGATGGCGCTGTTACAGCATACGAAGGTTATCAATTAGTTAAAGAAAAAATGAAAGCTGAAAAATATGTTTTTTCAGCTGTTAATCTAATTAATTTAACAACACTTCCTAATACTTTGCTTTCTTCATTGCCAAAGGAGTTGGAATATGCTCATAAATATGGTGATTTGACTGCTAAAATGTCTTTTTCTGGCAAAGATATTGGAAAAGCTAATTTTTGGCTTTATTTCGTAAATTGTAATGATAAATATTACAATGTTGTTTGTGCTGTTAAGGACGGGAAGCCTGTTGTTGATATTTATCCAGAGGATCTGCCTCCTCTTAGTCAAGAAAATTTGTTAAATAAGTTTATCACTTTAACGAAAGAAAATGACAGTCCTGTATTTGCAAAGAAATTAACAGAATCTACTAAATTTTTGGATGACTTTAAGGCAAAGAATGATGAAAGTTTAGCTGTTATTTTATTCTCTTATATTTCTCAATATGAGATTGCAGACAATCTTCGTATTAACGAAACTATTCCTTATTGGTCTGCTTTTATGGGTGATGATCCTAAAATCTCTTTATTGTTAGCTGATAAAAATATTGATAAAAATCCTGTTCACTGCGTTATTCAGAATTATTAATGGAGTAATGAATGTTAATTCAATTATGAAAAAATTAATACTGATTTTATGTTTGCCGTTTATATTGTTTAGCTGCTCAAATTCAAAATTAGATACCAAAGGATTTGTTACAGCATACGAAGGCTATCAATTGCTTATAGTTAAAATGACATCATTAAATTATGATACTGATAAAATTAATTTAGTTAATCTTTTGTCATTTCCTAATACTTTGCTTTCTGATGTGCCTTTTACAACTGCGCATGTAGAAGGAACAGAAGATTTTACCGCAAAATTGTCTTTTTCTGGCAAGGATATCGGCAAATCTAATTTTTGGGGTTATACTATTAAATATGATGATCAATTTTTTTATGGAGTCTGCTTAATAAAAGATGGAAAGCCGATGGTTGATATTTATCATTACAATGCTGTAATAAAAGAAGATTTGCAAAATAAGTACATAAATTTAACTAAAGAAATTGACAGTCCTATATTTATTAAGAAATTATCCGAATATACTGATTTCTTAAAAGAATATAAACCAAAAGATAATGATGATTTTCCAACTATTTTATTGGGATATGTATCTCCAGAACAGCTTGAAAATGATATAAATATTCATCAAAATAATCCTTATTGGTCAATAGGCACAATACGCAATCTAAAAATTCTTCTATTATTAGCAGATAATAATATTAAAAATAATAAAATAATAACTGCAGTCCAGAAACCTTTATAATTGAAAATAAAGACATAATAATATGATTATATAAAAAGAGCAGAAAACTGTTCTTTTTTTATTTTAAAATTTTTATTATATTTGTGTATTGGTTTAAAACCATTATTATATTGTTTTATCTAAAAGGTGAAATAATATAGCAAAATAACATACTTAGAAATATAATTAACATTTAGACTTATTTCTTGTATTTGAAATCTCGACAGTTTCATTTACAGCCAAGAAGTGAAGTAAAAATGTTCATGATAAGTCGTGGACTTTAACTTTATTTGGCTGTAAGGTAGTCGAGAACCTCAAATACAAATAAATTAATAGTCCACTTTTTTTATTTAAATTTTATAATTATTAAATAATATTAATTATCATGAAAAAGATTTTAATAATAGCGGTTTTATTCTGTCTTTCTGCCTTATCATTTAAGACAGAAGCAGAAGAAATTAAAGATAAAGATTTTATAGATTTTTTTTAGTTATTTCAAAAAGATTTGAAACAATCTAAGGGCGATAGTTTAGCTATTAGTAAATATGTTGATTATTCATCTGTTGATGAGGATTATGGATTCTTTTCATTAGTAAAACAAGACTATAATATAATTTGCAAACTATCAAAAAAAAATGAATACTGTCAAAGTACCAAAAAGAATTATTATTCAAAATATACTTATTCATATCATACTTGGAGACTCGATTATTATGATGAATATTATCATTTAAGTTGTACTTCTAATTATGTAGATACAAAGTATGATGAATCTGAAGAAGGAAGTCTTTGGTGTGTATTTACAAAAATTAATGGTGTATGGAAAATAATAGAATTTTCTGGTGCAGATTAATATAATAGGGTAGAAGAATAAAAAATAATATATATATAATAAAAATAGAACATAATTCTTAAAATATAAAAACATTTAGACATATTTCTTGTATTTGTAATCTCGACACTTTCAAATGCAGCCAAGAAATAAAGTGATGGTCGTGGACTATACTTTATTTATTTGTAGGCTGTAGATGTCTTCAAATACAATGAAAGTTATAGTCCACTTTTTTTTTATTTAATTTTTAATTATTAAATAATATTAATTATCATGAAAAAGTTTTTAATAATAATAACGTTTTTGTTTTTTCTTTCTATGTTAAATTCATGTACTATAGTGAGATATGACTATAAGACTAAGGATTCTATTTCAAATGAAGAATTAGAAGATTTCCAATATTTCTTTAAAAAATTTAAAAATAAATTGAAAGAAAATAATGGAAGTAAAGATTTTATACAAAAATATGTTAATTATTATACACTAAATTTAGAATTTAATAAATTAGGAAAAAAAGATTACGAATCTTCTTTTATATTTTTATATACAAACTTTATTTCTTTAGTATCTGCAGAATATAATGACATTTGTATGCTTTCTTTAGAAAAGAATAAGAATATTTATAGAAATAAAAATAAT
>JAFRQN010000119.1 GCA_017428585.1 Bacteroidota bacterium
TCCAAATAGTTTAAATAACAATTCTTCATTATCCAAAGACATTCTTGCTACGTCGCCCATTGTAAACATTCCATTTGCCGCTAATCTTTTTGCTATTCCTTTTCCAACTCTCCAAAAATCTGTAATAGGAGTATGTTCCCAAAGCAATTCTTTATAGCTTTTTTCATCAAGTCTTGCTATTCTTACGCCGTATTTATTAGGCTGTATATGTTTTGCAGTTATATCCATTGCAACTTTTGCTAAATACATATTAGTTCCAATACCCGCTGTTGCAGTAATACCCGTTGTTTTATAAACGTCTTCAATCATTTTTGTAGTAAATTCTTCAGGCGTAAGTTTATATGTATTTAGATAGGGTGTAATATCACAAAATACTTCATCGATTGAATATGATAAAATATCTTCAGGCGATATATATTTTAAGTAGATATTATATATTTCTGTTGAGTACTTCATATATAATTTCATTCGAGGTACAGCTTTAATGAAATCAAGTTCAAGACTGTTGTTTTCTTTTAATTCAGAATCTATATATGACTTGCCAACAAAAGGTTTGTTTTGATTTGCTTTTTTTCTATTATGATTAATTCTGTTAGCTGCTTGATTAGCTTCGTATAATCTGCATCTTCCGCCTAACCCGTATGATTTTAATGATGGAGTTACAGCAAGGCATATTGTTTTTTCAGTTCTTGACTCGTCAGCAACTACCAAATTGGTATCAAGCGGATTTAATCCTCGTTCTATACATTCAACCGATGCATAAAAACTTTTTAAATCTATAGCAATATAAACTTTTTCCATTTATAAAATACATTTATCAATTAGTTTTATACGAAGTTATGATAAAATAAAGCTCCCTAAGGAGCTTTATTTCATGTAATTAGAATTATTAATTTGTATTAAAACAACAGGGTTATTTTAATTCCCATTTGCAGCGAACTGGAGAAACAATAGCTTCTTCTTTTTTTAATTCAGCGAATATTTTATCCACTAATTTTCTGTCTAATCCAGTTGTTTTTGCAATGTCTCCTGCTGAAACTGGTTTTCCTGCATTTTTAAAAGCATCAATAATTTGTTCTTTTTCTGTCATATTATATCCTATATTTATTAAATATTAATAATGATTTATTATTCTTTAATCCATTTTTCGACTGTATTTTTTGAATCATAAACTCTTGATCCATAAACAGCTAATCCATTTTTAATAGAAGCTCCAACACATATTTCTTTTAATTGATTAGGAATATTGCTTAAGCCGCTTCCTTCATGAGTAACAAAAGGTTTTATGATTTTTCCATTAAAGTTTAATCCTTTTAGAGCGGTAAACATTTCTTCAGGCATACCGCCCCAATAAACAGGAGCGCCAATATATAGAGTGTCATATTTTTCTATATCAGGAACAGGTTCTTTTATAGGAGCATTATGAGTATTTGTTCTAACTTTGGCTTCTTCAATACATGTATTATAATCTTTAGCGTAAGGTACTAAAGGATCAACTCTGAAAATATCAGCTTTAGTTATTTCTTGAATAAATTCAGCAATAACTTCTGTGTTTCCTTTTGTTATATTTCCTACTGAGTAATTTTCATCAGCCCTGCTGAAATAAATAATTAAACTTTTCATGATAAATCCTTTTCTTAATTTTCAATTTAATATATTATAAATTAATAATATTTTATTAATTAATTATGATATTTTTTAAATGAAAGTAAAATATTTAAGCATAAGAAATAAATATTCAAAAATATTTTGTAAAAAAGAAAAAAAGCTGTATTTTTGTAAATAATTCAGTTGCGCCAGTAGCTCAGCTGGATAGAGCATCAGCCTTCTAAGCTGAGGGCCATTGGTTCGAATCCAATCTGGCGTGCATAAAAAAACCTCTATTTATATAGAGGTTTTTTTGTTTTATATAGCTTGATAATCAAATTATTTGACTATTAACTTCCATACATAGAATTAATTAATTCGCTGTAATTCTTTTCTACTACATTTCGTCTGATGCTTAATTTAGGAGTAAGTTCGCCAGACTCTATAGTAAATGGTTTGTATAAGAATTGGAATTTACGTACACGTTCAAATTTAGAGAAATCTTTTTGCAAATAGTCTATGTCTTTTTTAATGTAAGAAACAATTTGTTCATTAGATAATAAATCAGATTCCTTATCATATTTAATATTAAAACTATCTGCTAAATTTTTAATTTCGCTATAATTTGGAGTCAATAAAGCTACGCAGTATTCACGGTTATCGCCAATTAATACACATTGATCAATATATTTGCTTTGACTGATTACCATTTCAACTGGCTGTGGAGCAATATTTTTGCCGCCGCTGTTTACAATAATAAATTTCTTTCTATCAATAATTTTGATATTATTTTTGTCAGTAATTTTTACAATATCACCAGTTGCCAGCCAGCCGTCTTCATCAATAACTTCTTGTGTAGCTGCCTTATTGTTCCAATATCCTTTCATTACGTTATCACCACGAACAAGCAGTTCACCATCTTCTTCAACTTTTATTTCTACACCAGGAATAGCTGTTCCAATTGTGCCTAATTCGTTATCTTCGTCATATCTAACAACAGATATTACAGGAGATGCTTCAGTTAGGCCATATCCTTGAAGCATTTTTATGCCTAACATTTCAAAGAATATTGCTGTTTCATCAGATAATGCAGCACCGCCTGATATTAGCTGTCTTAAATTTGGACCAACTTTATCCTTTATTTTATTGAGAACTAATGATTGCGCTAATTTATATTGAGGTTTTAGCAAAACATTGCTTTTGCCTTCATATTTATTTCTTACGTATTTCATGCCGATATTGACAGCCCAGTTATATGTTTTATATTTAACTCCGCCTTGTGCCTGCATACTTGCATCAATTTTTTTCTTAACTGTATCTAAAAATTTTGGTACAGTTGTCATAAATGAAGGTTTTATTTCAGCAAGAACAGACATTAATGTTTCTATTGAAGAAGTTAAGGCAATAGTTGAACCTTTAGCCCAAAGCAAGTAAGCAGAAACCATTCTTTCAAAACAATGACATAAAGGCAAATATGATACAGTTGTATCATTTTCATTTACATCAACAGCTTGGCTTGCAGCATTGCAGTTAGCTAATAAATTTTTATTTGTAAGCATTACACCTTTTGGTGTTCCTGTTGTACCGCTTGTGTAAATTAATGTTACAATATCTTCTGGTTGTATTTTGATGCGTAAATTTAGCAAAAGCTGTTTTCGTTCACTTTCTGTTTTTAATGCAGTACCACGTTTTATGATATCAGATAATTTCCTAACGAATAATTCCTCACTTGGTGTAGAATCATTCATTACAATTATATGTCTCAAAGAATCAACATTTTCCTTAAATTCTAATACCTTGTTTAATTGGAAATTGTTTGAAACTATAACAACATTAGCTTTACAATCATTAAAAATAGCTTCTTCCTGTTTTGAAGTCAATGTTGGAAATAAAGGTACATCAATAGCACCTATCAATGAAAGGGCTGCAACCGAAATTACCCATTCAATACGGTTTTCTGATACTATACCGACTCTATCGCCCTTTTTTATACCGAGTTCCAAGAATCCAATCGCTAAACATTCAGCTTGCGTTAGAAAATCATTATAAGAGATTTCTTTCCATTCATCATCAATTTTATATTTATATGCAATTTTATTAGTCCATTTCTTGCATACAACATGGTAAAACTCGGCTAAAGTTGAAACATTCATAAAAATTTTTTTATTAGTAAAACATATTAATTATAATTCTTTATTAAGACGTGAATACATTCTATATTAAAATATAAATATTATATATAAATAAGATTTATGGTAGTTTATAATTATATCTAATATAAATTCAGAGATAATTGTTTTACCGTACGCAAAAGGTAATATCGAAATTATATATTAAACTATACTTTTTTTTTAAGCAAAAGTTTCTTTTTGTTTATAATTCTCTGTTATTAATATAATTTATAAAACAATCCCTATTATTTTAAGGAAACCTCTATAATAGAGGCTTCCTTAAAATATTATAATTAATAATTATCTTTATAACTTATGTAATTAAAATCGTTAAAATTGATTATTTTCCATACATAGAATCTATTAATTCGCTGTAATGCTTTTCTACTACATTACGTTTTACGCTTAATTTAGGAGTAAGTTCTCCTGATTCAATAGTAAATGGTTTGTATAAGAATTGGAATTTACGAACACGTTCAAATTTAGAGAAGTCTTTTTGCAAATAGTCAATATCTTTCTTTATATGAGAAATTATTTGTTCATTAGACAATAAATCAGATTCATTATCATACTTAACATTAAAACTATCTGCTAAATTCTTAATCTCGCTGTAATTTGGAGTTAATAAAGCTACACAATATTCACGATTATCACCAATTAATACACATTGGTCAATATATTTGCTTTGACAAATAACCGTTTCTACTGGTTGTGGAGCAATATTTTTACCGCCGCTGTTTACAATAATAAATTTCTTCCTATCAATAATTTTAATATTGCCTTTCTCTGTTATTTTTACAATATCACCAGTTGACAACCAACCGTCTTCGTCAATTACTTCACGTGTTGCTTCTGGATTATTCCAATATCCTTTCATTACATTGTCGCCGCGTATAAGTAATTCGCCGTCTTCTTCTACTTTAATTTCTACTCCTGGGAGTGCAGTTCCTATAACACCTAATTCATTGTTTTTATCAAATCTTGTAACAGATATTACAGGAGAAGCTTCAGTAAGTCCATAGCCTTGTAAAATTTTAATGCCAATCATTTCAAAAAATAATGCAGTTTCATCGCTTAAAGCTGCACCACCTGATACCATTTGTTTTAAATTTGGACCTATTTTTTCTTTTATTTTATTAAGAACTAAAGATTTAGCTAATTTATATTTTGGAGCTAATAAAGTATTGCTTTTACCTTCAAATTCATTTCTTTTATATTTCATTCCAACTTCAACAGCCCATTTATATGTTTTATATTTTATTCCGCCTTCTGCCTGCATGCTTGCATCAATTTTCTTCTTTACAGTATCTAAGAATTTTGGTACTGTTGTCATGAATGATGGTTTTATTTCATTCAATACACTCATTAATGTTTCTATTGATGATGTTAAAGCAATTGCTGCACCTGTAGCCCAAATTACGTATGCAGTGGTCATTCTTTCAAGCGCATGACATAAAGGCAAATATGATACGGTAGAATCATTTTCTGTTACATTAATAGATTTAGTTGATGCGATATTGTTGGAAACTAAATTTTTATTTGTAAGCATTACACCTTTTGGCGTTCCTGTTGTACCACTTGTGTAAATTAATGTTACTATATCATCTGGTTGGAATTTGATGCGTAAACTTTGTAATAACTGCTTGCGGTCTTGTTCCGTCTTTAATGAAGCACCACGTTTTATAATGTCAGATAAATTCCTAACAAAAAGTTCTTCATTATTAGTACGGTCATTCATTATAAGAACATGTCTTAAGGACTCAACATTTTCCTTAAATTCTAATACTTTATTTAATTGAAAATTGTTAGAAACTATTACCATGCTTGCTTGACAGTCATTAAAAATAGTTTCTTCTTGTTTAGATGTTAAAGTAGGGAATAAAGGTACATCAATAGCACCTATTAAAGTTATTGCTGCAACAGAAATTACCCATTCAATACGGTTCTCTGATACTACACCAACTCTATCGCCTTTTTTTATACCAAGCTCTAATAATCCTAATGCTAAACATTCAGCTTGTGTTAAGAATTCATTATATGACATTTCATGCCATACATCATCAATTTTATATTTATATGCAATTCGATCATTCCATTTTTTGCATACAATATAATAAAATTCGGCAACGGTAGAAAAATTCATGTTTGTTTTAATTAATAGAAAATATTGTTATTTAAATTTAATAATCTAAAATATGCTTAGTTTTAATAATCGGAATTAATTTTTATGAAAAAAATTAATATTAAAATATACTATTTTTTTTTATAAAAGTTTCTTTTTTGATTTTATTATGTATAGTATGAGTTAATATGTGGTTTGAAGTATATGAAACATTTATTCATTTGAAATAAATAAAATGTGAAAAAGTAATCTTTTATTTTTTTATTTCAAAAAAAAA
>JAFRQN010000120.1 GCA_017428585.1 Bacteroidota bacterium
TCTTTTTTTGATATTCAGCGTATTCTTGAACAATTAGTCAAGACTAAAAAATTAAAAAAAAGAAATCAAGCTCATATAAAGCGTAAAAATGCTTTTGAAGCTGAATAGATCTATAAATAAAGAGCAGTTTATCTGCTCTTTTTTTGTTTAACATTATTAATTATGATTATTTTTTCTTTTTTGGAAAAAATAATATTTTTATTTATATTTGCTTAATAAAATAATTTATTTTGTTTAATATTTTTTGGAATTATTTTATGCAAAAATTAATATTACTTTATTTGTTAATTATGGCATCAATGCCTATTTTTTCTCAACCTTATGATCCTTCATACGATCCAATAGAATTTATTGGCTTATACGATACTAATATGAGACATTCTATTGCAACGGAACTTTGGTCGGGTATGCCAAATATTCTATTTAATCAATTAAAGCATTCATTTATTCCAAATCCATGTGATAGTTTAGATGATATGAATGATAGTATATCAGGTTGTATTTGGAATACTATTCCATGGAGTTATTATCAAGGTGTTATAAATATTCTATCTGGATTTCCTGGTTGTAGTGTGTGGACAGTATATAGAGTAAGAATCTGTCCAAATAATCCATCAAAAAAACAGATAGAATTAGTATCTTTTTCTGCGAATTACATTGCAGGCAGTAATATAGGTTGTGATAGTTTAGCCAATTATTTGTCAACAGGAACTGATGAACAAAAAGCAATAAAATTACTTGATATAGAAGATGAAATATATGAGTTAATTAGTCAATATGAAGCTGAAAAAACAGCTCCGTTTGTGTCATGTGACTCTTTAGGTAATAATCTACCGCATCAAGTTTTTTATAGAGAAAAAATATGCAAATCGAAGTTATTATTAAACGTTCAAACTGCTGCAGCAGTATTTAGTTATTATTTGGATTTTGCGTGCAATATGGGTGAAGCAGGATGTTGTAAAACAACTGTTTCATTCTGTAAAAATAGTTTTGGTGAAACAGTTAGATATGTAAATAAAGAACAAATTGGAATTACATGTGATGGTTATCCTACAGATTCAGATTATGGTGAGATACTTTCTAATGAGTATAACTATTGGTTACAATTTGTTAACAATCCTATTATATCTTTTACAGCTTTTCCATGTGAAAATTCATGTAATAATTAAACAATTAAATAATTATGATAAAATATCTAATAAAAAAAACATATAATATAAGTTTACTTGGATTTTTATTATTTATAATAATATCACTTCCAGCCTTTTCGCAGGCTAAAGGAGCGACGAATGTTATAGTTCCAGGAGTTGATTCCTTATTACGAGGTTTACCAATTGCTATGTATGATCATACAGAGCTGACGGGCGATAATAAATACTTATATTTATGCGGCGTGATTACTGAACGTGAGTATTTGATGGAAAATTCAAGAGTTCCAGGTCTTACAGGTATTGTTGATAGATTGTTTACACCAATTTTTTATAAATTTAGTTATGAGAATGGTCGTTTAAATTATTTATGGCAAAAGAAATATAATACTGGCGAGGTAAATAAGTACAATCCAGAAAAGCCTTTTGAAGGAGTATCTTTTAAATATGTTGGAGTTCAAAATTGTGTAAATGGGACAATGTATCAGAATTCAACAGGTGGATTTGATATAGTATCATCAGTATTAAATTATACTGATTCTATAGCTAAACTTCTGCTTTTATCTTTTGATTCTGATGGAAGTTTAATATTAAAAAAAGAAAATATAGATTCTATGTTGATTCTGCATGACTATAGTAGTAAAAAAACTTATTACTTTTGTCCAACATATATACGTACAAAAGATAATAAAATATATTATTTATTTCAAAATAATGACTATGATGGTTATAAAAATAAAGATCCATTGAATTTATATGAAGGCTGCTGGGTTGCATTAGAATTTGATAGTCTTGGAAATTATATTAAAAAGCATAAATTATTTTCTGTTGCAGATTTGGCAAATAATGATAAAAATTTTATGCCAAGATTAGGACACAATGTATATTCATCAGAAAATGATATAACTTTTTCAGATGTACAAGATAATATATATATATTATCTCATATAAGATATATTCGTGCAGTTCCAAAATCATTATGGCGGGCAAGTCGTGATTATTATGATAATTTATTAATAAAACTAAATAAGAATTTAGAAACAGAGTTTTATTTTTTTGAAAAAGATGTAAATCCAGATTCAACTCGAGACGTTCAAGCGATGGGAGCTGCAGTTGATAAAAATGCTGATATTTTAATATCATTTAAAAGCTTTGATAATTGGATATATTTTGAAACTGTTTTACAAGAGATGAAGGAAAATGGTTTAATAGAAGAAGATGTGGATGAGTTTAATATATACGGGAAATATGATATACCAAGACGTGATACATTGTATCATTTAACCAAGGTATCTGGAGAAACAGGAGAAATTCTTGGAATAAAGAATATAGATATAGGCGGCCGTATATTATCAATGAAGGTTGCAGCAACAAGGGATGGCAATACATATATTTACGGCAGTAGATATCCGAGGAATTCATATCTTGCAAAAATAGATGACGATTTGAATATCGAATGGATTACAACAGAAGATATAGCAATAGCAGATACTCTTTCAGATTTTATAGATTTAGAGCCGGGACATTTTGCATTAGTAGGACTATTGAGAAGAGAAGATTTTAGAGAACCGTTGATTATAGAATTTTCAGATAACAGCAGTATAAGCGATGAACAAAAAAGAGTAAATATAATTCAGTATCCTAATCCAGTAGTAGAACAAGTTACAATAAATGGCTTATTAGATTATACAGGTGATGTTTCAATATCGATAATTGATATTAATGGCAGTAAACTTAAAACGTTTAATACTTATAGCAGTGATTTGTTTACATATACGTTTTCAGTTAATGAATTTCCAGTTGGCAGCTATTATGTTTTAATACATTATGATAATCAAAACATCATAGATAAATTTGTAATTACAAGATAAAAAATGAAAATTAAACAATATTACACTATTATAATAGCTTTAATACTATCCATAGTAGTTTTAAATGCACAAACACCTAAATGGGTTAGTACAAAAGTTGAGAAACGTACTGCTGTAATAGAGTATTTTACAGGAATATATCATCAAGCTGCTCCTAATCAGGACTTTAAGGAGAATTACTATTTGCCAAAACATCCAGATCAATTTATATTTATACACAATCATTGCACCGATAGTGCTGCTCCAAAAGCAGGAACAAATCATCCTGATTTAAGAACAGATGAAGGCAAAATTATTTTTGAAGAATTGAAGTTAAAAACAGACAGTCTTCCTTTTGAGGAACTTCCTTTTGCTGAGCCTCCCTATGATCTTTTAAATCGAATACCAAATACTAAAGGCTGGCATTATTCTTGGAATGCTAATTATTTAGGTGTAATGTCGGCTACTTCTATTGTAAATGTTTATGTTAAACCAAGTATTGACTTTACTACACGCGAGCTTACAGTAGAAGTAGAATATTATTATACAGGTGATAGTCCAGCTGAGATAAATTATTTAACTGTAATGCTTCTTCAGAATAATATAATATGTCATCAAACAGGAGGTTTATTGTATAGAGATTATGTAGTAGATGACACTTTATACCGCCAAATGCATGTTTTGCGTAAAGTAATATCAACAGGCGGTGCATGGGGTGATTCAATTACTGTTACAAAAAAGGGAAGTTATGAATTGAGAAAATATACAGTAAAACTTCCTGAATCTATAAACAATGTTCCACTTGTTCTTACAGATTTAGAGGTTGCAGCGTTTATTGCAGAAGATAA
>JAFRQN010000121.1 GCA_017428585.1 Bacteroidota bacterium
AAAAGCAACCATTAAGTGATTTTGACATAATAGATATTGTTCGAAAAGATGATATTACAAAAGCAAAAATTATAAAATAACATAAAAAACGATATTTTATATTAAATTAAAAAAAAACACTCTTATCAGAGTGTTTTTTTATAATAATAAATTATTGTATCTAATATTTAATAGTTGCTAAAATAGAACGGAAATATTTATCAAAATCTGTTTGACTTACAGGTAGATTATTACTTACATTAGTCATGCTAATTAATGAAAATTCATAATAATTTCCTATTTCAGAAATGAAAACAGTAGATTTTACAGGACTGCCATTTGTAACATGTACAAAAGCATAATTTGCAAATTTTTGAGTACCAACATCCACTACTTCATATTTTTCAGTTAATTCTAAAGCTCCAATTGCTTTTTCAGCATGTTTAGCATAACATAATCTTGCCAATCCCAACAAATTTTCCTTATCAATTATATTGACATTTTCTTCTGTTTTTTTCAAAGTTGAAAATATAGCAGCCAAGGTATAATCTGGATTTACAGCAACAGCAAAAACATCTGATGAAACTTGTTCATTAGTTTCAATAAAAAACCAGCCATCAGGAATCAAGGCAAGCATATCGCCTGTATTAGCTCTTATAACCATATCAGACATTTTAACTTCAGGCTTAGGTGCTACATTCGCTGTATTTTTTTCAGTTTTGACAATATATTCATCTTTTTCTTTTACTATAATGCAGCTATTCACTGCAAGTGCTAAAGAAAAACACATTGTAAATAAAAATATAGTTCTTTTTATAATACTATTCATAATAAATATCTTATATTTTATTCTAACTCAATAATACTTGCATTTCCAATATTTAACTTATTGTAAGTACCTGCTATTTCAGCCTCATCACCAATAATAGATTCACGCAAAAGAATTTTTGTAACCTTTGCATTATTACTGATTATAGAATTATTGATTATAGAATTTTTTACTACAGCATTTTCAGCTACAGAAGCGTATGGTCCTATAATAGAATTTTCTACAATAGCATTTTCGGAAATAAAACAAGGTGGAATAATAACGTTTTTATCACTAAATTTATTAAAATTAGAATAATTTTTTTCTAATAAAAATTTATTGGTTTCCAAAAGAGTTTCTGCTTTACCACAATCATACCATCCTTCTACATTAAACGTATAAAACTTTTCATCATTCTCAAGCATATTTTGTAAAGCATCCGTCAATTGAAATTCATTTTTTGTTCTTATGTTATTATCCATTAGATATTGCAATGAATCAATAAGTTTTTTTGTATTTTGAATGCAGTATATACCAACAATGGCAAGATTAGAAATTGGGACTTGAGGCTTTTCAACAAGTTTCTCTATTTCTTTTGTTTCTTCATTAACAACCACCACACCAAAACGACGAGGATCTTCTATTTTTTTCACAGCAATAGCATTATGATTAATACTCAAAACAGGCGTAAGATCTACATCAAAAATAGTATCTCCCAAAATAATAATAATAGGTTCATCATCTTTATATGTATCTTTTCCAGTCCAAATAGCATGTCCTAAACCAAGACGTTCCGATTGTTCTACAAAGTCAATATTCAAATTAGGATATTTTTGTAACATAAAATCTTTAACTTGATCACCTTTATAACCCGTTATTATAGTATAATCTACAATTGAATGTTGTATTAGAGAATCTATTATATGCGATAAAATAGGTTTCCCTGCTACATTCAATAATACTTTAGGCAAAGCATAAGTATGCGGTCTTAATCTTGTGCCTACACCCGCTACTGGAATTACAGCTCTCATTTATATCCTTTT
>JAFRQN010000122.1 GCA_017428585.1 Bacteroidota bacterium
TATTGATTTAAGGCTGCCGCCTGTTAAGTATTCAAAATTATTAGCTTTTCGCAAAGCTGATAAAATTAGAGAAGAATTATTAAACGATTCTAATCAACAACGAAATAATATAATAATTGGTGCTGATACTATTGTAGTATTAAATAATGAAATAATCAATAAGCCTAAAGACGAAAACGATGCTTTCCAAATACTAAACAAATTAAGCAATCGTTCTCATTTTGTTTATACTGGAATTGCTCTTATTAATACTAAGAATAACAAAATTTTAGTGGACTATTCCAGAACCTGTGTATATTTTAGAGAAATAGACAAAGAAGAAATTTTAGAATATATCGCAGATGGAAAGACATTAGATAAAGCTGGCAGTTATGGCATTCAAGACGATTATGGAGCTTTGTTTGTAAGAAAAATAGAAGGTTGTTACAACAATGTACTTGGACTGCCAATTGAATTATTAAGAAGAAGACTCCTTGAAATTATAGATTAAAAATTATTAATTAATATAAAAAAAATTATGGAAGTAAAACTATATAACTCTTTAACTCGAAAAATAGAAGAATTTAAACCTATAGATAAAAATTTGATAAAAATCTATTCATGCGGTCCTACTGTATATAATTACTCGCATATAGGAAATATGCGCGCTTTTCTATTTGCAGATTTAGTACAAAAAGTATTAAAACACATTGCAAATTACAATATACATTGGGTAATGAATATTACCAATATAGATGATAAAACAATCCGTGACAGCAAGCCAAACAGCAATGCTTGGAAAGCTGAAATGGGAGTTCAATCAGGCAATGCTTTTGAGGATTTAAACAAACTAACTGCATATTATGAAAAAGCATTTATAGCAGATATGCACAAATTAGGTATAGAAAAATCAGATTTATATGCTATGCCTCGCGCTACTGAATATATAAATGAGATGCAGAGTCTGATTAAGAAAATAATGGACAAAGGACTTGCGTATATTTCAGAAGGTTCAATATATTTTAACGTTTCAGAGTATTGCAAAACTAACACTTACGGCAAGTTGTTCAAAATTGACTTTGACAATTTCAAACCAGGAATGCGTATAGACAGCGATCAATATGAAAGAGAACAGGTTAATGATTTTGTATTATGGAAAAAATATAAACCTGATGAACCATTTTGGGACTTTGAAATAGACGGACAAAATTATCCTGGACGTCCAGGCTGGCATATAGAATGTTCTGCCATGGAATATGAATTATTAGGTCTTCCTTTTGACATTCACACTGGCGGCATAGACTTAAAATTCCCTCATCATGAAGATGAGATAGCGCAAAGCAAAGCAGGATATGGAATTGAACCTACAAATTATTGGTGCCATAATGAATTTTTAGAAGTAGAAGGCGAAAAAATGAGCAAGTCTTTAGGCAACTTCTTTACCTTGAGAGACTTAGAAGACAAAAATATTGACATATTAGATGTACGTTATTCTATGCTTTCAGCTCACTACAGAACAAAGTATAATTTTACTTTTAATGGAATTAATGCAGCCAAAAAAGCAAGAGCACGTTTACAGGAATATATATATTCTATTATCAATAATTTAGATGACAAAGAATTAGAAGAAATAAAGAATGCTAAGGTTTTATCTACAGATATAAAAACAGATAAAATTCAAGCACTTGCTAATTCTATATTTGAAGAATTGACAAACGATTTCCATACACCGAAGGCTCTATCTTATTTATTTACATTTATTAACAATAACAAATCTGCTTCTTTAAGCAAAGA
Organism: Bacteroidota bacterium; assembly: GCA_017428585.1. Taxonomy (GTDB): domain Bacteria; phylum Bacteroidota; class Ignavibacteria; order Kapaibacteriales; family UBA2268; genus JAAYTD01. Next base: position 1,774 of record JAFRQN010000122.1, read on the forward strand.
AGAACAAATTAATTTATTATATTTAATCAGTGTATTAAATAGAGTATTTGGAGTTTGGACATTTGAAAAGAAAACAGAAGAAGTAAACGAAGATATTCCAGCAAATATCATTGAGTTGGCAAATCAAAGATTGGCAGCTAAAAAAGATAAAAATTATGCTGAAGCTGATAGATTAAGAAATGAAATTACTTCCTTAGGTTATAATATTTTGGATACAAAAGAAGGATTTAAAATCAATAAAATATAAAAGCATATAGTATTTTGACTGTAGATAACAACTATTTATGAATGACTCAAATAAAAAAACAAAAAAATTACAAGATAAATTAGATAGATTTCTATCTTATTTTGCGCCTTTATTAGATGCTACAGATTCACATCATACATTTTTGTTATCTGCAGGATTAGCTTTTAATATTTTATTGTATATAATACCTTTAATTTTAATAACAATCTATATTGTCAGTGCATTCTTTTACACTGATAGTTTATTGGTTCTTATAGAAAATACATTAATTGATTTTTTGCCAAAAACTGATTACAGCCAAAAAATTATTGATGTAGTTCTTAATGAAATTGAAAACATAACAAGACGTTCAACCAGTGTGGGAGTTATAGGTATTATTGTTTTATTATGGGTTTCTTCAACTGTAACAAGCACATTAAATTCAAGTCTTAATATAATTTTCAATGTATCCAAGCAATCATATTTATACACTAAATTAAAGGACTTTGGTTCTGTTATTTTAATAACAATATTTATTTTGGGATACTGTGTATTCCTGCCTATTTTCAATTTCGTAAAACAATATATTAATACTATATTTCCTGATTTCTTAAGCGGTGTATTTTCCAATATTATACTTATAGCAACACCTATATTTCTTTCATTTATTGTATTTTATTTTATTTATGGGATAGTACCATCAGGGGCGAACAACATTCCTAAAAAATTAATAATGCAGACTGCTCTAATTGCTACTATCTTAACAGAATTTTCCAGAAACTTATTTACGTTATATATTTCAAACTTCGCTAACTATACAAGATTTTATGGCACATTTGCAGTTCTTATTGTTGTTGCGGTATGGTTGTATTATTCATGTTTCCTAATGTTGTTTTCTGCTGATTTATCATTATTTATTTGGTCTAAAAAACACGCTATAAAATTAAAGTTAAGAAGATTAACGAAATAAATATTCATTTATGTTAATTATGAAAAAATTTCATTTACTCTTTTTGATTCTTGTATTTTCGATATATTCTATATCTTTTGCTGATGATTTAAGGGATCAGCAATTAGCAGAAACAATTTCTAATGCGATAGATTATACTAATTCTGATGTACGTGATACTGCTGTTTCTTTTATCAGTGCTGCCAATGGTGGATCATACAACATTTATCAAGTTTGCGACATATTTGACAGCGTTTATAAAAGATGGATTTACGTCAATGATCCTAATACTGGATATTACTCCCCTGCAAGCAAATCTATTAAGTTATGGAAAGGTGATTGCGATGACTATGCCATACTTATGACTGCTTTAATTCATTCTATTGGCGGAACTGTAAGAATTGTGTGCGCTGAAGGAAACGAAAAAGGTTCTGGTCATGCTTATCCTGAATTATATATGGGAAATGACGAACAATTATTGAAAGACTTATTAGAATCTTTATCCTATAGATATAAAGGGAAAAAGATGAATTATAGAGCTTATAAAACAGAAAATGGTCAGACAAAATACTGGTTAAATCTTGACTGGTCTGCTGAACATCCCGGCGGAAAATTCTTTAAGGGCAAAAAAGATATACTGCTTATTTATGCTAATGGATACTACGAAAGAACAAAACTAAACTAATAAGTATCTTTCTATTGATATAAATAATTATTTTATACGAGCAACAACCATTCTGCTGTGCAATCGATCGTATGCTGAATTTATAGCAGATTTACGTATAACTACACCTATTGAAATATTGACATTATTATTGAAAAGCGATTTAGCTGCTGCCGCACGTTGTTTTGCTAATTGATTATTATATTCATTAGTTCCTAAATTATCTGTATATCCTATTATTTCTACTTTGCGTCCTGAGTTTAAGCAATTCTTTATAATTGAAACAACATAATCAGAAGTATAAATAAACTCATCTGAATCGAAATCAAAATATCCTATAACATATTCTTCTTTATAATTGTTGTTTTTATTTGAATTTACATATTTATCATAATTTATATTAGGTATAACTTTATATGATAAACTATTGCCTTCAACCGTCTGACCTACAGAATTAACTTTTGCAATGATATTAATATCTGTTTCTTTGGCTTCATTTGACCAATCCAATGTTGATCTATTCAAAAGTATTCTTAAATTTTCGTTTGAACTGCTGTTGGAGTTGCCGCCTATTGAATAAGAGAGCAAATAATTATATGGATTTTCAATGCCGCTGATTTCTGTTTTTACTTCCAAATAGCTGTTATAAACACTATCAATAACAGATTGCTCATTATCAACATATTCTAAAATAGGAGTTTTGAATCTTGCGTAAGATTTTTCTGCATCTATTTCATTATATCTTTGTTTAGAGCTTGCTTTAGATGTAAATTGAATATTATTAGTATCTATATTATTTACATATAAGAATTTTTTCAAAGCAGTTTTTCTTGAGTTAATCAATGTTTCATTTTCACTATAACTCAATCCTATTTCAACATTTAATTTATTTTGATTTCTCAGCCAGCCTATTAAATTCTTGTCATAACCATTTACTATTTTATCTGTATTGGTTTCAAACAACAATATAGGCATTACGCTATTAGTATATGTAATTTTATTTATATCTACTCTCTGTTCTATTATTGAATTATTTGTAATTTCTCTTGTTTGATTTCTGCTGTCATTTAGATATACCAAAGTATTAAATACTATTTCTTTAGATGCAGGCGGAGTTAACTTTGGAAGCTGTGGTACAATAGGTGGATCTACCACAGGAACATCTTTTTTCAGTGCATATTCTACATTAACGCCTACATTAAATTTATTGTATTTCCAGTCAAGGTCTTTGACAACATCTGTTAATCCATAATAATACTGAAAATATGGAGATATTTTTATATTATCGAAAGAAAATAATTCATAGCCAAGTCCTGCCAAAACACCAAATGATAAGCTGTTTATATTTGTTATACTTCCATCAGATTCATTTCTTCTTTTGGTTCCATTTTCAAACAATGCTTCTGTTGGACTCTTTATATTTTCATACATTTCGTAATTATTGCCAAGCACAAAACCTAAATCAGCACCCAATCTCATAAACAAAGGAAGTTTGCTTCTATCGGCCAAGAAAAAATCAAACATTGGCACAAGAGATACACTATATAAAGAAGCATTTAGTATTTCCTCTGAAATAATATCGCTTACATCGTCATTTTGAATATAATTTCCTATTTTGCTTGATTTATTATAATTAGCATTTATATTATTAAAACCTAAGTTCAATGATAAATAAGCTCCATTAAATATATCATAGTATTTAGCTATTCCACCCAAAACAGAAAAATTTAATCCGTATGCTTTATTAAAAATTACATCATCTACTCCACAGCAGTTTATCACAGATGGCAAAGTATAAAAATTTGAATGATGAGATGCTAAGCCTGCATTTGCTGATAAGATTATTGAATATCCTCTATAATTTGTATCTATTTCTGAAGCATTGGCATGAAATGAAAGAAATATAATAAAGATTAATGTTATAAAAGCTCTTAGTTTTGTTGTCTGTTTATTTATCATTTTATATTAATATATAACTTAATTGAATTTAGTAAATACAAAAATACACATTTTTATTTGTTTTTCTAAAACAAAATTAACTTTATCAATTTATAATATTTTATGATTATTTTATTATATTTGTAAGGTATTGAGATTAAAACGTATAAAATATATACTTATAAATTATATCTTGAAGTGAGATTTTACATATTTAATATGAATAATAGAATTACAATATTATTGTTTTTGTTATTGCTGCCTTTTCTAAAAATAGATGCTGCTGCGCAATCAGATATTGATCATAACTGGGATATTGATTTATTAGAAAAAATAAATGTAAATCGCAATAAGAATTTAGATAAAACTTTTGATCTTTTTTCCAATTCTGTTTATGTAAGCGCTGCAATTCCTGTTGGAATGTTTGTTTACAGCTTCATTGAAGACAATAAAGAATTAAA
>JAFRQN010000019.1 GCA_017428585.1 Bacteroidota bacterium
GCCTGCTTACTTAAATATAATTGTAAACGAATTAATTTTAGACAAGAACGGCATAAAGATGTCAAAACGTCTTGGCAATACTGTTGATCCATTTGATGTTATGGACAAATATGGCGCAGATGCTGTTCGTTGGTATTTGTTATCAAGCAATCCACCTTGGAGAACTACTTTATTCAATGAAGATGATATAGCTAAAACTGTTATTTCTGACTTCTTCAGATCATTAACTAATACATATTCATTCTTTGCATTATATGCTAATATTGATGGATTTACAGGTGAAGAAGAATTAATAGATTACAGCAAGCGTCCAGAAATCGATAAATGGATTATATCAAAATTAAATACATTAATAAATGATTATACAAAACAAATGAATGAGTACGACCTTACAAAGGCAACTCGTCTTGTTCAAAAATTTGTAATCAATGAATTGTCTAATTGGTATATAAGACGCAATAGAAGACGTTTCTGGAAAGGCGAAAAAGACAATGATAAAATTGCTGCTTATCAAACATTAAGAGAAGTATTAATTCAAGTATCAGCTTTAATGGCGCCGGTAGCACCATTTTTATCAGAAGAACTTTATCAACGTCTGCGCAACAAAGAAGATAAAATATCTATACATCTTATAGATATGCCAAAAGCAAATGACGAATTAATAGATACAGAATTAGAAAGACGCATGGAAACAGCACAAGCTATTGTTTCATTAGCAAGATTTTTAAGAGAAAAATCAAAAATGCGTGTAAGACAACCATTGCGTAGAATTTTAGTTCCTGTATTAAATCCTACTCAACGCAGAGATATTCAAGCAGTATCAAGTATAATTTTGGAAGAAATTAATATTAAAGATATTGAATTTGTAACAGATGAGACATCAAATATTATTTCTAAACAAGCAAAAGGCAACTTTAAAACTTTAGGAAGAAAATTTGGAAAACAAACTCAAATGGTTGCTAATGCTATAAAGGAATTAACCAATGAACAAATCAGAACTATTGAAGTTGAGAAAGAATATGAATTAACTTTAGCTGACAATAGTACTGTTAAAATAGCATTAGAAGATATAGAAATCCATAGCAATGATATGGAAGGCTGGCTTGTCGCTTCTGAAAATGGTCTTACTGTTGCTCTTGATACAACATTAGACGATGACTTAATCCAAGAAGGCATTGCTCGTGAATTTGTAAGCAAAGTACAAAATTTGCGAAAAGATATGGGATTTGAAGTAATAGACAGAATTTCTATTACAATAAAAGCTAATGATGATATACAAAAAGCTATAGAAAATAAACAAGATTATATCAAAGCAGAAACTCTTGCTTTGGATATTAATTTTGTTAATGATTTAGATGCAAAGAAAATAGATTTATTAGACAACGAAATTATAATAGATATAAAAAAAATATAGTTTAGATGCTGAAGAAAAACAACTTATTTGTTTTTCTTCAGTCTAAAATAAAATAAACTTATAAATTTATGATTAAACATAGAGTATTATTTTTATTTGTTTTTATTTTTTATACGATTTATAATACTAATTATTCTAATGCTTCTATGCTGCAAATAGGCGAAGAATTAGAATATGATGTTTCATATTTATCTATAAAATTAGGGAAAATAAAAATAGTAACATTAAATAATGATACTTATAAAGGAACAAAAGTATATCGCACAAAGATATATATTGAATCTAATCCTAACATTCCTTTTTTATCATTAAAAACTATTTTTAATTCATGGATGGATACAAGTTTAACATCAGGTGTATATTTTGAAGGCAATTCTAAATTAGGAGATGAAAAATGGGGATTTCAAAAAATAACATTTAATACCCCAAGCGGTCATTCTCTTAAAAACATTAAATATTATGACAATGAAAAAATTAATGACACGATATTAACTTCAAATACAAAAGTACTTGATGGCGCTACTTTATTTTTTTTAGCACGTAATTGTGTTAATCTAAAAAAGAAATTAAAAGTTCCAACTATAATTGATTTATCTATTGGAAATACGATTCTTAACTTTACAGGAAAAACAGAAAAAACAAAAATAGAATCTGTAAAATATCCTATAAAGACTTATTATTTCGATGGAAAAGCCGAATGGGTTGGAGTTTATGGACTGGGTGATAAATTTGAAGGCTGGTTCAGCTGTGATGATGCAAGAGTTCCTATAAAAGCTAAAATGAAGGTTTATGTCGGCAGCATTATGATTGAATTAAAGAACTGGAAACGTTCTAACTGGACGCCGCCAAAAGCATAAATTTGTTTTATTTTTTAGTCACCTTAGCAATTTTTGCTAATTTAAAATAATTAAGATTAATTAATAAATACATTTTTTATTTATTATTCTTTTTTATTTTAATGATATTTTGTATATTTGTTTTTTGTAAGATAGAAATTTATTAACTAAAATAATATATTTTTAAACATTTAATAATAAAATATTATGAATAAGATTTCAAAATTATTATTAGCTGTAGCATTGCTCTTAACTTCTTCAATGGCTACATTTGCTATGGATCATGAAACAAGCATATCCGTTGGTCTTGGTGGTGGTTTAACATTTGGTGTTAACGAATCTATTCCAAGCGAAAGAAGTGTTGGTCCATTATTTGGTGTTTATGGTATTTGGAATGATCTTTTCATGCAAGGATTAAGTCCAGAAATATCTTTAGAATACTTTAAAAATGGTACAAGCGATTTAGGTGGTTTCTCTCAATATACTACAAGTTATTTTACTGGAGATCTTCGCGTTCGCTATGATCTTATGAAAAATACTCAATGGAAACCATACGTATTTGGCGGTATTGGTTTTACTCACTTCTCATGTGATGATGAACCTTTCAATGATACAGTTGCTATTGTTCCAGAAGGCGAAGCTGTTGATCCTGTTTTAAGCGGTCTTGGCATCACTTTCCCAGTCGGCGTTGGTATTAAATATGAACTTAACAAACTTATCACTCTTGACTTACAATATGGTGTAAGATTCAGTTTAACTGATGATTTCAACCCTGTTCATGATGATATTTTTGACGGCAACCATCTTTTAAGACTTGGTATCAGCTTCAATGTTAAAAACTTTGCAAAAGATACTGATGGTGATGGTCTTTCTGATGAAGAAGAATTACGTTTAGGTACTGACCCAACTAATCCTGATACTGATGGCGATGGTCTTAATGACTATGCAGAAGTTTACAAATACAAAACTGATCCATTAAATCCTGATACTGATAATGGCGGTATCAGAGACGGTATCGAAGTAAACTACGAAACTGATCCATTGGATCCAGATGATGATATCTTAGATATCGAACTTGGTGAAAAATTAATTTTAAGAAATATTGAATTCGTTACTGGCAAAGCTGACATTACTCCAAGATCAGAACGTATCTTAAATAATGTTATAAGAGCTATGAACAAAAAACCTGAAACTGAATTCCAAGTTATTGGTCACACTGATGATGTTGGTGAAGACGACATGAACTTGAAACTTTCACAAGACAGAGCTGACGCTGTTAAAGCATGGTTAGTTAATAAAGGTATTGATGGCAGCAGATTACAAACTATCGGTAAAGGTGAAACTGAACCATTAGTTCCAAATACTAACGATGAAAACAGACAACGCAACCGTAGAGTTGAATTCTATAGAACAAAATAATTATATAATTTAATTATAAAAGAACTCCTTTTCGAAGGAGTTTTTTTTATACATATTGCTAAATAATATAATTACTATATAAAAAAAGAGCAGATAAACTGCTCTTTTTTTGTTTTATCTATACTTTATAAAATTATAATACTTAATAAAAAGAAAAGAGAATATAATATAATA
>JAFRQN010000123.1 GCA_017428585.1 Bacteroidota bacterium
AACAATATTCTGTTATATTATTTGCTTAAGTATTAGATTTAATTAAAATTAATAAACAATCAACAATTCAAAATCAATAATTTAGCACAAAATTGATTTTATGAAATGTGGATTAAAAAATTAAATTTTATTAATAAATTATCTAATAATTCCACGTTCTGAATTTTTAACAAAGTCTATGCAATGTTTTATTTCGTCAATTATATTATTTTCGCCTTTGTCTTCGATATATTTTTTTATACCATCAGAATTATTATAACCGCTTAAAATTAAATATTTATAAAATTCATTTAAATCTAATAATGTTTGTTTTTCAAAACCGCGTCTTTTTAATCCTACTATATTTAATCCATGAAAAGCAGGTTTTCTATCTGATAGAATATAAGGCGGAACATCTTTGGTTATAATTACATCGGCTGCTGTCATAACATGGCATCCAATTTTGCAAAATTGATGTACTTTTGTAAAAGCGCCAAAAACAACCCAATCTTCTACTTCTACATGGCCGCCTAATTGAGTTGCGTTTGACATAATAATATTGTTTCCTACAATACAATCATGAGCAATATGCGAATAGGCAAGAAGCATATTGTCATTTCCTAAATATGTTTCGCCATGAGCCGCTGTTCCTTTATTAATAGTGCAAAATTCTCTTATTATATTATTATTGCCAACTTTTACGTGAGTTTTTTCGCCGTTATATTTTTTATCCTGTGGGTCTGTTCCTATTATTACAGATGAATATATAGTATTGTTTTCTCCAATAATAGCATCTTTACCAATAACACAATGAGATCTTATCTCTGTATTATCACCAATAACAACATTATCTTCAATAATTGTATAAGGTCCAATTTTAACATTTTTTCCTAAATTTGCAGATTTAGAAACCAATGCTGTACTATGTATATTTTGTTCCATAAGTATATTATTTTTTTATAAATTATATATAAATTTTATTGTTATCTATCTACCAATGCAGCTGAAAATTCTGCTTCCGCAACAACCTTCCCGTCAACAAAAATAGTTCCTTTATATACATATAATCCAAATTTATTAGAAATTATATTTATATCTATAACTAATTGATCTCCCGGTACAACAGGCTGTTTGAAGCGTACATTTTTCATACCTGTAAAATACATTAATTTAGTATTAGGTTCTATGCAGTTCCAAAGATATAAGCCGCCTACCTGAGCCATAGCTTCGCAAAGAAGTACGCCCGGCATTATAGGTTTTCCAGGAAAATGACCTTGGAAGAATGGTTCATTTACAGTAACATTTTTAATACCGATAATTCGTTTTTCATCCATATCAAAGTGGATAATTTTATCAACGAGCAAAAATGGGAATCTATGCGGTATTATGTCTAAAATTTTGTAAATATCAAGAACTGGAGTAGTATGTATAGGATTTCTTTTTTCTTCTTTAATTTTCTTTAAGTATTGTTTGCGGACTAATTTCGCAAATTCGAAATTGCTTGCATGGCCTGGACGCGCAGCAAGTACCTGCATCTTTAGAGGAACGCCGACTAAAGATAAATCGCCAAGCATATCTAATAATTTGTGTCTTGCTGGTTCATTCTTAAAACGCAGTTCATGACCATTCAAAATTCCAGTACTTACGTTGTCTTTAACTTCTATATTGAATATACTTTTTAATCTTTGTTTTATATCTTCTGTTATTTCTTTATCAATAATTACAACAGCGCTGTCGCAGCTTCCGCCTTTGATTAATCCTGCTTTGCTCAACATTTCTACTTCTGATAAGAAACAGAAAGTACGAGCAGATGAAAATTCTTTTATAAATTCCTTTTTTAAATCAAATAATCCAGAATGCTGGCTGCCTAAAGCATCATTGAAATAATCAACCATTACAGTGATTCTGTATGTATCTAAAGGAAGACCAACGATATCAACCTGTTTTTCTTCGTTTTTAAAATATACTTGATCCTTTAATTCAAAGTATTTGCGTTCAGCGTCTAACTCTACTATACCGACGCTGAGCAAAGCATCAACAAATGCTTTAGAACTTCCATCTTTTACAGGAGGTTCATTATTGGTTAATTCTATAATGCAATTATCTATTTCAAGTCCAACAAGGGCAGCTAAAACATGTTCCACAGTATGAACTTCAACATTTCCAATACCTAAAGTAGTGCCTCTTGAAATATCAACTACATATTCTGTTAAAGCTGGTATTTCGACACGTTCTTCTAAATCGGTTCTTACAAAAACATAGTGAGTGTTTGCTGGAGCAGGTTTGAATGTTATTGTTGATTCATTTCCTGTATGTAATCCTATTCCTGATATTGAGACAGGTTTTGCTATTGTAGTCTGCTTTTCCATTAAAATTAAATGTTATATATTTAAATTATAATAAAATATTATTATAAAAATCAAAATTTTACAAAATTCAAATTTACGAAAAAAAAGTAATTTATTAAAACATATTATAGATAATTTTGTTAAAAATTTTTGAATAATAAGAAAAAAATATTATATTTGAAAATAGTACAAAAGAAATTGTTTTTTAACACAAAATACATTTATTTAATTAAATATAGCGGTATTATGAGTTATTTAGTTCCAATGGTTATAGAGCAGACTGCTCGTGGTGAAAGATCTTTTGATATATACTCAAGATTATTGAAAGATAGAATTATTTTTATTGGCGGTCCTATTGATGATAGTACAGCAAGTCTTACTATCGCACAATTATTATTTTTAGCAAGCGAAGATAGCAAAAAGGATATTAGTTTATATATAAATTCTCCAGGCGGAGTAGTTAGCGCTGGCTTGGCTATATATGATACTATTCAATATGTAAAACCAGATGTACAAACAATCTGTGTAGGTATGGCTGCATCTATGGCACAAGTATTATTATGTGCAGGTACAAAAGGCAAAAGATATGCTTTGCCGCATTCTCAAATTATGATGCATCAGCCATCAGGCGGTACTCAAGGCCAATCAGCTGATATAGAAATTTATGCTAAAAATATATTGACAACAAGAGATACTTTATATCAAATTATTTCTAAGCATACAGGCAAAAAAATTGAAACCATAAGAAAAGATGCAGATAGAGATTATTATATGTCTGCTGAAGAAGCAAAGAAATATGGAATCATTGATAATATATTAGAATAGAATAATTTATTAAAGAGCATAAAAAAAAGAGTAATTTTTAATTACTCTTTTTTTTATAATTTCAGCATTAATACATATTTTATTCATATCTTAATGCAGCAATAGGATCAAGCCTTGCAGCTTTTTTGGCTGGATACCAACCAAAGAAGATACCTGTTGCAGCACATACAAAGAATGATATAAATATTGCTTTTATACTTAATACATACGGCCAATTTAAGACAATTGCCAAAATATATGATAGTATTAATCCAAAAATAATTCCTATAATACCGCCTATAAGACTTAAAATAATACTTTCTGCTAAAAACTGCAATAATATATCTTTGTTTTGAGCGCCTATTGCCATTCTTAATCCAATTTCTTTAGTACGTTCTGTTACAGTAACATACATAATATTCATGATGCCGATGCCGCCAACAACTAATGATATTGAAGCTATTGCTGACAATAAAATAGTTAATGCTTGCGTTACCTTGCTTATAGATGATATTATTGCTTCCTGCGTCATTATTTCAAAATCGTCTTCCTTATTGCCATCTATTTTATGAGAATTTCTTAAAATGTATGTTAATTCAGTAGCAGCTAATTCTGATTCTTCTTCAGATGTAGCAGATGCATAAAACATATTATAATGATTTATTGCCATAAATCGTCTCTGTATAGTTGTATATGGAGCAAATACTATATCATCAGGATCTTGTCCATCTTGGCTGCTGCCTTTTGATTTCAATATTCCAATAACTTTCATCGGTATATTCCCAAAACGAATAACTTTTCCAATAGGATCTTCTGATGGGAATAGTTCTTTTAAAACAGTTTGACCTATAACACATACTTTTGCTAATTCCTTGATATTTTGTTCATCAAACATAATACCTCGTTCTAATTCAAAATTGCGAATTTCCAAAAAGTCTGGCGATACGCCGTTAATTAAACAAGGATGATTTTTCGAACCATAAATACCTTGAGCAGATGCGTTAACCATAGGTGAAATGTATTTTATATATCGAGTATTGTTAGATATCAATTTATAGTCTTTTGATGTTAGGCATTTTGAGTTTGTGTTTCCCATGTTTACACCTCCTCTTCTTTGCCAAGAAGGCATAACCATTATTAAATTAGAACCCATTGCTGAAAATTCTTTTTTAACATTGATAGTGGAAGCCTGTCCAAGACTGACCATTGCTATTACAGATGAAATACCTATAATAATACCTAACATTGTTAAAAGACTTCTAATTTTATTTCGCAATAATGCTGTTATAGCTATCTTTACTAAATTTAATATATTCATATTTTATTAATTTTTATCATTAATAATTAATAATTTAATCAACTTCTGGTGGAGGCAATTTTTCTAATGCTTCTTTTGCTGATATAGGAGTAACCTCAGTATCTTTAATTATATGACCATCTCTAAGAAGTATTATTCTATCTGTAAAAGCCGATATATCAGGTTCATGCGTTACAAAAGCTATTGTTTTTCCTTGACTGTGCAAATCTTGGAATAATGTCATTATTTCGTATGAAGTACGCGTATCTAAGTTGCCGGTAGCTTCATCTGCCAATAAAATAACAGGATCGTTTACTAATGCTCTTGCAATAGCAACTCTCTGCTGCTGACCGCCTGATAATTGATTAGGCATGTGATTCATCCTTGATTCCAGTCCGACAGCCTTTAATGCTTCTATTGCACGATCACGCTTTTCTTTTGCAGGTATTTTATTATTATATAATAAAGGCAGCATTACATTATCAATAGCTGTAGTTCGTGCTAATAAATTATAGTTTTGAAAAACAAATCCTATTTTTGTGTTTCTTATTTTCGATAATTCTGACTTTGAACGAGTGCTGATTTTTACTCCATCAATACTGTATTCTCCAGATGTAGGCGTATCTAAACAACCAAGTATATTAAGCAGTGTAGATTTTCCAGAACCGCTTGTACCCATGATGCTGACAAATTCTCCTTCATAGATGCTGAAGGAAACATGTTTTAAAGCATGGACGTCTTCTGAACCTACTCTGAATACTCTTGACAATTTATCTATCTTTATTATTTCATTTTTCATATTAAAAGCAAATAATTATTTATATAATAAATTATTATATGAGTTAGATGTTATATTAACGTTTTTTTCGTTCAGGAGGTCCGCCGAACATACTTGAACCCTTTTCTATAGGAAATGCAGATTCTGTTATTGATGTTACTACTACATCTGATGTAGATAATCCGCTTTCTATGATAGAATTAGCTCCATCATTTATACCAACAGTTATAGTTTTTTGTTTGAGCTTATTGCCTTCTTTTGTCCATACTATTTTTGTTTTTATATTTTTTAAGCTCTCTGTAATGTTGGTTGGCGGTATCTTAGAATCAATTTTAATATTTTGTTTTTCTAATTTTTTCTGCGTTTCATCAGTGATATTTAGATATAATGCACTCAATGGAATTATAAGTCCTTTTTGGTTATCAACAACAATAGAAACATTTGCTGTCATTCCAGGGAATAACTTTTCATCTTCGTTTGGAGCATCTATTATAACTCTATATGTAACAACGTTTGCTGTTACTGTTGGTTCTAAACGTACTTGTCTTACTGTACCTTGGAATACGTCATCAGGATAAGCATCTACAGTAAATGTTACAGATTGACCTGCTTTTACTTGTCCTATATCTGCTTCATCTACATTTGCTTCTACCTGCATGTGTTTCAAATCATTAGCTATTGTAAAAAT
>JAFRQN010000124.1 GCA_017428585.1 Bacteroidota bacterium
TATTCTATATTAATATTTTTATAAAATTGTAAAAAATTTTGTTTTTTTTTCGTATATTTGTTTAATTAAATGAATAATTATTAATTTATTTTTTTTTCATATAGGTAGGGAGGCAAAATGGTTAACATAATTATTGTTGACGACCATGCCGTTGTACGTAAAGGTTTAATTCAAATTATTGAAGAAAATTTAAGTTTTTATCAAATAGACGAAGCAAGTTCTGGAGATGAATTATTAGAAAAAGCTAAACATAATAAATATGATATCGTAGTTTTGGATATATCGATGCCGGGAAAAGATGGTCTCGATACTATAAAAGAATTAAAACATATTGATCCAGAAGCTCGAGTGTTAGTATTTTCTATGTATCCAGAAGATCAGTATGCTTTGCGTATTATGCGTACGGGTGCTTATGGATATTTAAATAAAGAATGTTCTACAAATGATTTTTTAGAGGCTATTGATAAAATATCGAAAGGTTATAAATATGTTTCTCATAGGTTGGGTGAATTGTTAGTTGATAATTTGGAAAATGAAAAAAATCCTACTCATGAAGGTTTATCTGACAGAGAATTTCAAGTTATGTGTATGTTGGCAAAAGGCAAAGCCCCTACTGCTATTGCAGAAGATCTTGGTTTAAGTATTAATACTGTAAGTACTTATAGAATGAGAATACTTGAAAAACTTCAATTAAACAATACAGCTGAATTAGCTGTTTATGCTATTAAGAATCGTTTAATTGAGTAAAATATAAACCTTAAATATAAAATAAATAAGCAAGAGTTTAGAATTATATAGTTTATATATTTAATAATTTAAGTATGTTAAGCGTTGCTTAACATACTTAAATTTTGAAAAATAGAATAGAAATATTTATGTTATTTCTATAAATTAATTATTCTTCATATATAATTATTTTGTATTATTTTTATTGTTAAAACAAAAATTCTATTATGAAAATATCATCTAAATGGTTGAAAAATTATATTGATTTTGATTATAATGTTGAGCAGCTTGATAATGTATTGACTATGCTTGGTGTAGAAGTTGAGTCTTATGAAGTTCTCAAAAATAAATATAATGGTTTTTATGTTGGATATGTAAAAGACAAGCAAAAGCATCCTAAATCAGAAATTCTTTCTGTATGTACTGTTAATATTGGAAACGACGATTTAACAGTCGTTTGTGGAGCAAGTAATGTAGAAAGAGATCAAAAGGTTGTTGTTGGTACTTTAGGAGCAATTGTGCCTTCTAATGGATTGAAGTTGGAAAAACGCACTATCCGTGGTGTAACTTCTGAAGGTATGATTTGCAGTCAGGCAGAATTAGAATTAGGAGATGATAATCTTGGTATATGGGTTTTGCCAAATGATGCTCCTGCAGGTGCGTTACTGGTAAATTATTTGAATATAGATGATATTATTTTAGATATTAGTTTGACACCTAATAAGGCTGATTGTGCCAGTCATTTAGGTATTGCACGTGAAATTGCTGCTCACAAACGAAGCAAATTGAAACAGCCGATAGATAATGTTGATGTTTCTAAAGCTAATACAAGCAATGAAAGTATAAATGATTATATTAAAGTAAACGTGCCTGATTCATCATTATGTCCACGTTACATGGCAAAAGTTGTTAAAAATGTTAAGAATGGCAAATCGCCAAGATGGCTAAGAAATGAATTGCTTAAAGTTGGTATCCGTCCTATTAATATCGTTGTTGATGTTACTAATTGGGTGCTTATGGATTGTGGACAGCCTCTGCACGCATTCGATTTAGATAAAGTTGCTGGTAATACTATTAATGTTAAGAATGGGTTTGCAAATTATAAATTTACAACTTTAGACAGCAAAGAGCATGTTTTGGACAAAGATATGTTAATGATATGCGATGCTGAAAAACCTATTGCTATTGCTGGTGTTATGGGTGGAAAAAATAGTGAAATTAGTGATGATACTGTTAATGTAGTTCTTGAATCTGCTTACTTTAATCCTGTATCAGTGAGAAGAACTTCTAAAAAAACTGCTATTTCTACTGATGCATCATATAGATTTGAACGAGGAACAGATGTCAATATGGTTGAACATGCAATTAATAAAGCTGCAAATTATATAGCTGTTCTTACCAATGGAACAATAATAAATGAAGCTATTGATATATATCCAAATGAGTTAAAGCCGATTGAGTTAGAGCTTGATTATGAAAAAACACGTAAAATTATCGGTACTACTATCGCTGCAGAAGAAATGAAGAATATTATGACTTCTTTAGGATTTAAGGTTTTAAAAGCAGGCAAGCAAAAAATAATAGTAGAAGTACCTCAAAGACGAAATGATATAAAATATCCTATTGATTTGGTAGAAGAAGTAGCAAGATTAATTGATTACGACAGCATACAGCCTGTATTTACATCTAATATAGATTTTGACAAGGTAGAACTTCCTGCTATATTGAAGCCTCTTCCTTTAAGAAATAAATTTAGACAGTATTTAACTACTAATGGATTTAATGAAATTTTAACATATAATATCGTAGAACCAAGTTCTGCAGAATTATTTACAAATAAGCCTATAACGATTGCTAATCCTTTGGGTGAAGAAATGTCTGTAATGAGACCTTCTATGATTACCCAAATGCTGAAAACTATATCTTTTAACCTAAAGCAGGGCAACCAAAATTTAAAACTTTACGAAACAGGAAAAGCATTCCTGCCATATAACAATATATCAAATTCCTTCATTGATGGTATTGACGAAAGAGAGCATCTTGTTATAGCACTTGTTGGAAATGCGACATTAAGACAATGGTCTGTAAAGGAAAGAAAATTTGATGTCTATGATATAAAGGGTGTAGTAGAGGATATGTTAGAGTTCTTGAAGATAAAGAATGTCAGAATAAAACCTTTGGAAGAAGACAATAAGATATTCTCTAATAATGCAGCAAAAATTACAATTAATAAGAACCAAATAGGATATATTGGTGAGGCAGGCAAGGAAATATTAAAGAAATATGATATAGAAGTTCCTGTTTTCTTGGCTTCTCTTGATATGACAGAATTAAGCGATTTAGAATATGAAAAACCTCATTTTGAACAGCTTTCTCCTTATCCTGTTATGAATAGGGATTTAGCTTTCTTAATAGATACCAAGTATTTAGCTTCGGAATTAGTAAAAACTATAAAAGAGACAGCAAGTCCTATGTTGAAATCAATTGATGTATTTGACGTATATCAAGGCAAGAATATTGCTGATAATAAGAGAAGTATAGGTTTTTCATTAGTCTTTTCAAGTAATGAACGCACTCTTACTGATAGTGAGGTTGAAGAAGATATAAACAAAATTGTTAAGGCTATTGAATCTTATTATGGTGCTGAGTTAAGAAAAGCATAATTCTATTATCGTTTGTTAGATTTTTGAGTTAAACTATTGTTGATTTTTTGATGTTTCGTCCATATATATCATTAATAATACCTGCTTATAACGAGGAAGAACGATTACAAAATTCTTTGGATAAAATTATTGACTATTTTGATAAACAGACTTATAGTTATGAAATTTTAATAGTTGATGATGGTTCTAAAGATAAAACTATTGAGATAGCAAATAAGTATCTTCCAAAAGTCGTTATATATAGTTATGGTGAAAACAGAGGAAAAGGTGCAGCTGTCAAATATGGTATGTTGAAGGCTAAAGGTGAGATTTGTATTTTTACTGATGCAGATTTATCAACTCCAATTTATGAGATTGATAAAATGTTGAATGAATTTGAAAATAAGAAATGTGATATTGTGATAGGTAATAGGGCAGCTGGATATGATATGATAAAAATTCATCAGCCATGGTATAGAGAATTTATGGGGAAAACATTTAATAAGTTCGTACAATTATTTGTTTTTAAGGGAATAAGCGATACTCAATGCGGGTTTAAGGGTTTTCGATACGAAGCAGCTCAAAAAATATTTAATAAAACTGAAATACA
>JAFRQN010000125.1 GCA_017428585.1 Bacteroidota bacterium
CATTAGGATTAGTTAAAGCATGAATTATAACAGATATTGCTGTACATATACCAGGAGAAAAACACAACCACTCTTTCTTTATATTCCAATTATGACGTTTTTCCATCCATTCAATAATTGAATTATAAAATCCTTCTGAATGATCTAAATAGCCAAAAATAGGATGATTTAATCTATTTTTTAAAGCATCCATAATAAAATCAGCTACTCTAAAATCCATATCTGCAACCCACATAGGAAAAACATCATTAGTTCCAAATATAGGCTCACAGCAATCATACTTTATACAATTTGTATGTTTTCTATTTATTATTTCATCAAAATTATATTTCATATAATAATTATGTACGTGTTTTTAATATTGTTATAAATCCAATAATAAAGAAAATAATATTAGAACTCCAGCCAACTAAAACAGGAGAAACATCAACAACAAGACCTATAGGCTTAGCTATTTGAAAGCACATTAAATATGAAAAGGCAATAACCATAGCTGCCGCTATTTGTACCGCCAAACCACCGCGTTTTTTTACTGATGCAAAAGAAACACCAAATAAAATAACTATAAAATTAGCCAAAGGCAGTGCCTGCTCGCTTCTATAATTTATTTCCATTTTTCTAATATCTTTTCCACCTTGTTTTAATAGATATATATAATCTTCCAATTCACTAAAAGTTAATTGATCTGTTTTTTTGTTCATTCTTGCCAACTGTCTATCGCTGATATTGACCTCAACAGGCATATTATCAAAGTACTCTAATGTAATACTTTCACCATTATCATTCATTTTCCTTATTGTTCCATTTATCGCTTCCCAAGAATTAATATCTTGATTCCATTTTAAATGATTTGCATCTATTCTTGAGATAAGACGAGGAATAGGCTTGCCATCTGTTAATGCTGCCTTAGATGATACAGCAGCCTTTTTAGTATTTGCCGATTGAATAGAATTATCGTCTTCTTCTGTTATATCATTTTCATATTTATAATCTTCTATTGCAACACGTTGAGCTATTTTATCCTTTGCATCATAGTACTGAATCAATACATTGCGGTTAGCGCTTGAACGAAAAGCAATATTTGTTATAATATCATCATTAGTGCCTTTGTTTAAATAAACTTGCCCCAATCTTGCTTTTTCTTCATTAGCAGCAGGAACAATCCAACCATTAAATAAATATTGGAAACCACTTAGCAGCACGCCTATAATGCCGATAGGAATTATAATTCTATACAAACTCATTCCACCACTTCTTGCTGCTGTTAATTCATTATTATTAGATAAACGGCCTACTACTAAAAGAGAAGCAATTAAAATTGATACTGGAGTTAATATTTTTAATATTTCTGGCAGATAAGTAATATAATATTTTGCAATAATATAAAAACTGACATGGTTATCTATAAACTTATCCAATGTTTCCATTAGATTAACTATTATAAAAATAACACATAGTGCTATTACTGTAAAAACAAAAGTAGAAAGAATTTGTTTCAGTATATATCTATCTAATTTAGCCATAATTAAAAATATATTATTATATTATATTTACTATTTATTTAAAATCGCATACAATTAATTAAATTGTATGCGATTAATAAGTTATATAAATTAAATCTGTAAATTAAACAACAAGCAATACCAATAATATAACTCCAATTAAAGATAATGCTATATAAGCCTGCACACTTCCAGATTGCAGTTTTCGACCACAATAACCAAGTGCAGCTACTAATTTAGCTATACCATTGACAATACCATCTATTATTATATTATCAAACTTACCTACAATATAAGCAAGTCCGCTTGTTAATTTTGCAACGCCATTAACAAATCCATCTACTATATGAGAATCAAACCAAGATAATGCTTTTGAGAACAATACTGTTCCTCCAATAAATGTTTTTTCATATATTTCATCAATATACCATTTATGGAATGAAAGATTATATAATGGTTTTATTCTATTTGCAACTTTATCTGCATCAATTTTACGCCATTGATATACCATGAATGCCAATAAAATACCTAAACCTGCAATAATAAGAGACAATACCATAGCTGGAGTATGTTGATGATGCATTTCTTCTGCAAAACCATTCAAATAACTATGTTCGCCTACTTGACCATCTACTGCAGGAGCATTTGGAGTCATGAAATCAAATTGATATTCTGCTGGAACAACATTAGCTGGTGTTTGTACTCTATCCAAGAACCATCCACTATCAGCATTAAATGGATTTGGTGAATAGAAGAACCAGAATGAAAGACCAGCAAGAACGATTAATGGCATTACAACTACCCATTTATTTTCTTTTGTATTTTTAGCAATTTCTGTTTTTGGTTTATCATGGAAAGCTAATATACATAATCTAAACATATAGAATGCTGTCATGAAAGCTGCTGTAAAACCAGCGATAGGTATAAACCAATGACCGCTTAAATTAGCAAATGCTAAAGTACCAGCTAAAATTCCATCCTTGCTTAAGAAACCTGATGTAAAAGGTACACCTGCAATAGCAACAGTTGCAATCAAGAAAGTAATATATGTGATAGGCATAGTTTTACGTATACCACCCATATTCCTTATATCTTGAGGATCCATGTGATGTTCATTTGCGTGGTGCATAGAAGCATGCATTGCATGTATAACAGAACCTGCTGTTAAGAATAAACAAGCCTTAAACCAAGCATGAGTAACAAGATGGAAAAAGCCTAATGACCAAGCTCCAACACCCATTGCCATAATCATAAATCCTAACTGGCTGACGGTTGAATAAGCAAGAACCTTTTTGAAATCTGTTTGAGTTAATGCTATAGTAGCTGCTAAGAATGCTGTGATTGCACCAATATAAGCAACAAAAACAAGTGCATCTGCTGATAAAACAGGGAAAATACGCGCTGTTAAATAAACACCAGCAGCAACCATAGTAGCGGCATGGATAAGCGCGCTAACAGGAGTAGGACCTTCCATTGCATCAGGAAGCCATACATGTAATGGGAATTGAGCTGATTTTCCTATAGCACCCATAAATAAACAAATACCTAAAACAGTTAGAATAGTACCACTGCCAAATGGTAAATTGCCTGCACCTATTTGAGCATAAATATCATCAAACATCAATGTTCCAAATGCAAAGAAACAAATCAAAATACCGATTAAGAAACCAAAGTCTCCTACTCTATTTGTTATAAATGCTTTCTTGCCTGCATTTGAAGCACTATCTTTTTCATACCAGAAACCTATTAATAGATATGATGAAATACCAACAAGTTCCCAGAATATATACATATTTAAGAAGTTATTTGCTAATACAATGCCCAGCATTGAAAACGTAAATAAACTTAGATAAGCATAAAATCTTGGATAACGTTCATCGCCTTTCATATACTCTGAGGCAAATAAATGCACCAGACTGCTAATTAACGTAACTACTAATAACATTATAGCAGTTAAATTATCAATGCCGAGACCTAATTGGATTGAAGAATCACCAAGTGAAAACCAATCAAATTTCCATTGCAGCATAGGTTCGGATGGATATAAAACAAGTTTATTATATCCTATTATTACAGATAATATAAAATCAATAACAAGGAACGAAAGACCTAACCAACCTGCTCCGCGTCCAAGCCTTTTTTGATTAAAAATTATCAGTACAAAACTAATAAGAGGTAATATTAATATTACCGCTGACATTGTAAGCAAATTATCAAAAGTCATAATTATTAATTTATTTAGTATTTAATTTTACAAATTTAATATTATTTTTTTATAATTTATATTTAAGAAATTAATCTTGTTTCGGTTCTGCTTCTGCTTTTGCTTTAGCTGCTGCTTCTTCAGCTGCTTTCTTTTCTGCATTATATTTTTCCAATAATGCTTTTTTCTCTTCTACTTCTTCTGGTGTTAGTTTTGAAAAATGGTACAAAAGATCTTTTCTTTTATATGTACAATAATCAAACACTGGAGTTCTATGAATAGCGCCAGTAGAACAGCTGTCTTCACATAAAGCACAAAAACAACATAATGCAAAATCTATATCAAATTTAGAAACAATCAATTTTTTAGGTTTGCCATTAGCATCTAATGGAACATTAGGATCATTAGGCGCTGCTTTAATTGTTTCGATTTTTATACAGCCAACAGGACAATTTTTTGCACACATTTGACAGCCAAGGCATTTTGTCATATCTACATCTATTCTATTGCGTTCAGATTCAGGCAGTGTTGGATATGGATCATATTGCTCTGGATAACGCTTAGTTACTTTAGATTTCAAGATATAACTTGATGTAATTTTCATGCCTTGCAATGGTGTAATAAATCCAGCAAGAACATCTTTAAAATATTTTAACATAATATTTTTATTTTATTTATTTTCTATATTTTCTATTTTATTTTTATAAACAATAAA
>JAFRQN010000126.1 GCA_017428585.1 Bacteroidota bacterium
ACTATTAAATAATTTATTTTATTATTTATTGTTTTAATGCTCCAGCAGTCAATCCTTCTATTATACGTTTTTGGAAGATTGTAAAGAGCAGTAAAATTGGCAATGCTGATATGCTTGCGCCTGCCATTAAATGTCCCCAGTCCACGGATTGCTTTCCTAAATAAAATGTTAATCCTACAGGAAGCGTGCGGTGGGATATATCATTAGTAAATAAGAATGGGAATAAAAACGAATTCCAATTATTTAAAAATGTATAAATAATTAATACAACTAAAATTGGTTTGCATAATGGAGCAATAATTCTAAATAAAATATACCACTCGCTTGCGCCGTCAATTTTAGCCGCATCTTCTATTTGTCGTGGTATTGATTCAATATATTGTTTTACAAGATAGATTCCAAAAGGAGTTATAGTCCAAGGAATAATCAAAGAGTAATAAGAATTTATCCAATTAAAATTAACCATTAATCTATATAATGGGATCATAACAACATGAGATGGAATTATAAGCAGGCCTAAAATGCTTATATTTATTATATTTTTCCCAATAAATTCCTTGCGGGCAAGAGTATATCCTGTTAATAAGCAGAATAATACATTGCAGGCAGTTACAATAGTAGATACAAAAAAAGAATTAAAAAAGTATCTGCTGAAATTGTCAGAAGAAAGTGCTTCAAAATAGTTTGATGTTGTCCATTTGCTTTTTATAACTTCAAGTATACTATTGAATTGTTCAGGAGCTTCCTTTAAGGATAACAGCAGCATCCAAAACATTGGAAATACCATAATGATGGCAATAAGTATTAAAACAACTTCTAATGACAATATTTTTATTTTTTTCATAATGCAAAATAAATAAAAAAATATAAATTTTTAAAGAAAAATTTGTATTTTTAAAATTCGTATAATAAACATTTTTATATAATAAAAAAATTATGGCAAATTATAATTTTCAAGCTATAGAAAAGAAATGGCAAAATAAATGGAAAGAAAATCAGACAAATAAAGTAGAAGATGATTTTTCAAAACCAAAATACTATGTATTGGATATGTTCCCTTATCCAAGCGGTGCAGGATTGCATATAGGACATCCAGAAGGCTATACAGCAACAGATATTGTTGCAAGATATAAAAAGATGAAAGGTTTTAATGTTCTGCATCCAATGGGATTTGATGCTTTTGGACTTCCAACAGAACGTTATTGTATGAAATTTAATATTCATCCAAATGCAGCAACTGAAAAAAATATCAATACATATATAAAACAATTAAATTCTATTGGATTTAATTATGATTGGTCTCGTTCTGTCAATACAACAAATCCTGAATATTACAAATGGACTCAATGGATGTTCTTGTTAATGTATAATTCTTGGTTTGATAAAGAAAGCAATAAAGCACGTCATATAGATGAACTGCCAATTCCTGAGACATTAAAATCTGAGAAAGAGATAGAAGAATATAAAGATAAGCATAGATTAGCATATATTGCAAATATTCCTGTTAATTGGTGTGCAGAATTAGGAACTGTTTTAGCAAATGAAGAAGTTGATGAATGGAGAGAGAAAGGGTATTCTGTAGAAAGAAAACCTATGAGACAATGGATGCTGAAGATAACAGAATATGCTCAAAGATTATTGGACGATTTAGAGTTGGTAGAATGGCCTAATTCAACAAAAGAAATGCAAAAAAATTGGATTGGAAAGAGCGAAGGAGCAGAAGTTAGATTTAAAATAGATGGCAGCGATAAAGAAGTAATAGTATTTACAACACGTCCTGATACAATATTTGGTGCAACTTATATGGTTTTAGCTCCAGAACATCCATTGGTAAAAGATATTGTTACAGGTGAACAAAAGGAAGCCGTAGAAAATTATATAATTAAAGCTGCACAAAAAAGCGATCTTGAACGTACAGAATTAAATAAAGAGAAAACTGGTGTATTTACAGGTGGATATGCTATTAATCCAGTAAATGGAAAAAATATTCCTATTTGGATAGCAGATTATGTACTTGCTCATTATGGTACAGGTGCTATTATGGCAGTACCAGCTCATGATGAACGAGATTTTGGATTTGCTAAAGTCTATAATTTGCCAATTATTCAAGTAGTAACCGATAAGAATAATACTGTTAATGTAAATGATTGCGCTTATTGCGAACATAGCGGCTACGCAATCAATTCATCAAACGATTCAATCAGCTTGGATGGACTTCCAACAGATGAAGCTATAAAGAAAATAAACAGATGGCTGGAAGAAAAGAATATTGGCAAAGCAAAAATACAATATAAATTACGTGATTGGTTGTTTTCAAGACAAAGATACTGGGGCGAACCAATGCCTATTATCTTTTTTGAAGATGGAACAAAAAGATGTCTTGATTATGACGAACTGCCATTAATACTGCCTGATGTAACAGATTTTAAACCTGCTGGAACAGGGGAGTCGCCTTTAGCAAATATTAAAGAATGGACTTCTTTTGTTGATAAGAAAACAGGAAAACGAGGTGGATATGAAACCAATACAATGCCTCAATGGGCAGGATCCTGCTGGTATTATTTAAGATATATTGCACCTAACTGCAAAGACAGATTTACAGATGAAGCTGCAGAAAAATACTGGATGGGAAATGGCGGAGTTGATTTATATGTTGGCGGTTCAGAACACGCTGTTCTTCATTTATTATATGCAAGATTTTGGCATAAAGTATTATATGATTATGGATATGTTTCTACTAAAGAACCATTTAGAAAATTATTCCATCAGGGATTAATTATGGGTGAAGACGGAAGAAAAATGTCTAAATCTTTTGGAAATGTAATTAATCCTGATCAAGTAGTAGATGAATTTGGTGCAGATTCATTAAGATTGTTTGAAATGTTCTTAGGTCCACTTGAAACATCTAAGCCATGGAGCAAGACAGGAATAGAAGGCGTTAATAGATTCTTAAATAGATTATGGAGAATGATAGTAAATGATGATGGTAAATTGTCAGAATCTATTAAAGATATAGAATTAAACGATGAACAAGAATATGTATTAAATTATACGATAAAGAAAATTTCTGATGATATAGAGAATTTAAGCTTTAATACAGCTGTTTCTCAAATGATGATATTTGTAAACGAATTTATGAAATATAATGAACGTCCAAAGAAAGCAATCGAAAAATTTGTTCTTGCTTTGGCACCGTTTGTTCCTCATATTGCAGAAGAACTTTGGGAAATCTTGGGCAATAAGTTCTCTATTTTTGAAGAAAAATATCCAGAATATGACGAATCAAAAATCGTTAAAAAGAATGTAGAAGTAGTTGTTCAAGTAAACAGCAAAATTAGAGGCAAGCTAAGTATGGCTGCTGGAAGTTCTCAAGAAGAAGTAGAAGCTGCTGCATTAAAAGATGATAATGTACAGAAATATATAGAAGGAAAAACAATTAGAAAAATTATATTCGTAAAGGATAAAATATTTAATATAATTGCTAATTAATATATTCTATAGATTAATACAAAAAAAAGACTTAATTCTAAATTAAGTCTTTTTTTTATTATAATTTATTATTCTATTTTATTTATTATCTTGATTATCTTGAATAGGTGATGCATAATTATAATTAGGCAACCCTAATTTAGCATCTTCTTCTGCTATTCTTTTTCTTTTGTTAAATATTGCCTGCTTATTAATTTTAGCCTGCAATTTAACCATTCCATCGAAAAAGGCTTCTGGTCTTGGTGGACAACCTGGAATATAGATATCAACAGGAATAATTTTATCTATTCCTTTTAATACATGGTATCCATTTTGCCAGAAAGGACCGCCTGCATTAGCGCAAGATCCCATTGATATACAATAACGTGGTTCTGGAATTTGTTCCCATAAGTTTTTTATAACTTCTGCCATTTTTAATGAAACAGTACCAGAAATAACAATGACATCTGAATGTCTTGGACTTGATCTTGGAATACAGCCAAAACGCATTAAATCATAATCAGAAGCATTAAGTGCCATAAATTCAATAGCACAACATGCTAAACCAAATTGTAAATACCAATTTGATTTTGCTCGTCCCCAGTTAAGAACATCTTCAACAGTTGCAAGAACAATTCCACCACCTTCATAAGGTGCATCTAATTTATTTAATAATCCCATAAATCTAATCCATTCTTATTATTTTTTAGTATCTATTAAATCTTCTAATTTTGGAATATAAGGTTTTGCTTTATCCCATTCTAAGTATCCTTTAGCCCAATCATAGAAAAGACCTAATAATAATATAAAAACAAATATTGCCATTGCTATGAAAGAATACCAACCTAAAGTTCTAAACGTAACTGCCCATGGAAACAAAAGAACAAGTTCCACGTCGAAAATTATATATGCTAAAGCAACAAGATAAAATCTTGTGTTAAACAATACCCATGCACTACCTTCAGGAATAATACCTGATTCGTAATTCATTTGTTTTAGCTTATTAGGATGGCTTGGTCTAATCAGGGCAGCAGTTACAATAGCTGCACCTACAAGCAACAAAGCAAATATAAAAAATACAAATATTACACCAAAAATTGATAACATAATATATATATCCTTTTTACTTAAATTTCAAATAATTTAACTTATAGTACGTCCAATTCTATTCCAGCGTATTTTTGTAAGTTTCTTAAAGAATGAATACTCATTTCCGTATTCATCATGCATTTCCCAAGACAACCAACACAAAATTGGAGAGCCTAAAATATGTTCTCGAGGTATAAACCCCCAATATCTGCTGTCCAAGCTGTGATCACGGTTGTCTCCCATGCCGAAATAGTAATCTTTTTCTACAGTATATTTATTAACTTCTTTATTGTCAATTTTAATAATATTTCCAAATTTAGAGATTTCATGTCCTTCACGCTGTATAAATGTTTCCCATTGAGGATAATTTAAATCATTTAATTCAATTACATCGCCTTTTTTAGGAACTCTAATTGGACCATAATTATTATAACTATAATTTAATCCTTTAGGGAAAGTATAGAATATATCGCGTGGATCTCTGATATTAGTAGTACTTACAATTCCCTTTGGCGGCAGTTTTTGAGCTTTATGATTGACGTAAAGCTGGTTGTTAATGATTTCAACTGTATCGCCTGGAATAGCAACACATCTTTTTAAATAATATTGAAATTCAGAAGATTTTACTTCATCACGCATTCCAGGAAAAACAAACACAATAACATCGCCGCGTTCTGGTTCGGAAATAGCAGGCAGCATTTTATAAGGCAATGGAATATTAAAGAATGGAATTACTTGCGGTGTCGATGGTCCAAATAATTTATGGACAAATAAAAAATCACCAGTCATCACAGTATTTTCCATTGATCCTGTAGGTACAATAAATGATGCAAGTATTAAGCTGTGCATCAACATAACAACAACAAGAGCAACAACAAAGGTAATAATTGTAGACTTTATTTTTTCAAAAGTTGTTTGTTCTTTTTTATCTTTTTTGTTTTTCTTGTTTATTTTGTTAAGTATATTGTCAGTATTATTTGTGTTTGTACTTTTCATTTATTATAATTATGGTATATAATTTTCTAATTTTATAAAAACAAATATACAAAAAAAAAACTGTTCTAACAAATTAAAATATAAACATATTAATGAATTATAATACAATATAAAATTTTTAGTTAATATTGTTTATAATTTTTAATGCAAGTTTCTCTACCATTTCTGCCTGAGATTCCAAAGTTAAGTCAGAAGTATCAATTTCAATTGCATCTTTTGCTTTGGTTAAAGGCGAAATTTCACGAGTGGAATCGAATTTATCACGTTCTAATATTTGTGTTGCAATTTCATCGAATGATAAATCTTTGATTCCTTTTTCCATATATTCATTTAGACGACGTTTTGCACGAGCACCTATAGAAGCAGTTAAATATATTTTTAATTCAGCGTTAGGGAAAACAGTAGTACCTATATCTCTACCATCCATAACGCATCCTTTGTTGATTGCTAATTTACGCTGCAAATCAACCATTGCTGTTCTAACAATTTCTACTGCACTGATAGGACTGACATATTTATTAACTTCTACAGAACGGATTTCATCGCTTACATCATTTCCATTTAATTTTGTTATTTGTCCTTTAGGCGATGCTTCTAATTCGATTTTTATATTTTTAAGAAGCTCAGTTAGAACTTCATTGTTTAATGGTTGTTTAGTACGAAGCCATGCCAATGTCACTGCTCTATACATAGCTCCTGTATCTATATAAATATATCCAAGTCTTTCTGCAACAATTTTTGCAGTTGAAGTTTTGCCAGAACCTGCTGGTCCATCTATTGCTATTATTATCTTTTTCATAACAAATAATAATTTTAAGTTATATTATAAAAAATTAATTTCTACATTTATTAATGATTATATTTATATTTTTCAGATACAAATGATGGGTTGCTTAATCTAAAATCCCCAAATCCACTTGCATCATAAAATAAAAATACATGGTTGCTGTAATATGTCCATTTTTCATAAGTTCTATTGCTTGAATATGAAGCATTGGAATTTTCAATCAAATCTGGCGGACCATATACTATATAAACATTTCCTTTATCAGTAAGCCAGCCTTCTGCGTATGATTTAAAATTCTTATTTGCATATTCAATGCGGGAATAATATTCTTCCAAAGCTTCATTCCTATCCGTACCTGGAGTAGGATCTAATTTATTCCAAAACTCTTCAAAAAGTTTTTGTTGTTGATTTTCATCTTTTGCCGATTCTATTTCTTTTATTTCAGCATTTGTCGCAACATATCGCAATTGTTTAATTGCAATCGGCAGATCTTTTATAATTTTACTGATGAAATAAGATTGATTTTTTATTGTACGCTGTGCAGCAGCGAGTATTTTATCGCTGTTTTTTTCTTTTATTGTAATACGTAAAATATTGTTCTTATTACTATATGTAATGTTTTCTTTAGGAATTCTTACATAAAGTTGATTAATGCCGTCTTTAATATTTTTCTCTGATATATTATAATAAATTGTTGTATCTTTTGCAATATTAATAACTTCCGAAACAATCTGAATTTCTTTATAATTTAGATAATTGTAAATTTCAAAAAAAGCAAAGAAATAGTCGTGGATAGAACCAATATTATCGGAAATATGCGGTGTTATTAAATACTTTCCATTTTCTGTTTCTTCAATATTGCTTAACAATAAAATTCCGCTTGCAGAAAATGGAAATTTATTAAAATTAATAACATTTATATTTCTATGTTTGTCATACTCTGTTTTGGACAATAAATCTGTAAAATATGCATGTATTTTATAATTACCTTCAAAAAGGTAAAATCTATCCATAATTTTTGTAAATTCAGAATTAGTTCCTAATGTTTTATTATAATCATCTAATACTATTTTTTTATTATATGTTTTTGAAAAAACTATTTTATTGTTTATATCAGTAACAGTAATATATAATGAAAATTTAGAAAGATATTTATTATCAACGTATGCAAAAGTCAATGTTTTATTAGGAATTACTGCGAATATATCTATTTTTGCACTATCATTGGATGGATTAGTATCTTTGAAAATAATTGCATCTAAATAAAAAGATTCTTCATCTAATTCTAAAACTTCCTCTGCAAATACAAATAAATTCGATGAACTTATGCTTATTATGAAAATAAAAAGAAGAATTATTTTTTTCATTAAAAATTTATATTTAATTTAGTTAATTCAAAATATTCAAATTTTAATAATTAATACATTTACTACATTATATAAATTTACTTAAAAAAAATGAGAATACAAAATACATTAACAAAAAAAGATATACAATATATTAGAGAAATACAGCGTTCCAATAAAGAATTTGCTCAATTTGTTGTAGAAGGGAAAAAATGCTGTTATGAATTATTGTCCAGCAATTATAAAATTTCGTATGTAGTAGTAAATAAAGACAATAAAGATGATAAATTTATCTCAAATTTAATAACAAAAATTATTGAAAAACAAATTGATATTTTTGAGGTTTCCAACAGTATTTTTAGTAAATTATCTGATACTATAACGCCACAGGGAATTATTGCCGTTGTTGAAAAAAAAGAAAATGATATTGTATTAAATGAACCATTTATTGTTTTGGACAATGTATCAGATCCTGGAAATGTTGGAACAATAATTAGAACAGCAGATTGGTTTGGAATTAAACAGATTATATTATTGGAAAATTGTGCTGGAAAATACTCGTCAAAAGTTGTAAGAGCTACGATGGGATCTTTATTTAGAATAAAAATTAAAATGCTTAATTATTTTCAATTTAAGCAGTTAATTGATAATAAAAAAATCAAATTATTTGGAGCTTTTTTGGATGCAGAACAAGATTTAAGAGACATAAAAATAAAACAGGATGAACCATTTGGGTTGATTGTTGGAAATGAAGCTCATGGCATTTCTAAAGAAATTGAAGAAATAACAACAAATAAATTTAAGATAAAAGGCAGCGGTCAAGCAGAATCTTTAAATGTTGGAATAGCATTGGGCATCTCTTTATTCCATTTTTGTAATCAGAAAAATAGTTAATAACTAATTTTTGTTTTTTCTTTAGTGTTTATGTATCTTTGTAGTTAAGATTTTATTTAAAATACAAAGTATTCATTGATATTATTTCATTAAATATGACTACTATTATATTAAAACTTATATTATTTATTGTAATTGGATATCTTGTAGGTTCTATTCCTTCAGCGGTTATTATCAGCAAAAAATTCTTTGGGTTTGATATTAGAGAGAAGGGCAGTGGAAATATGGGCAGTACTAATGCAATGCGTGTTCTTGGAACTAAATGGGGAATTGTTGTTCAAATTTGTGATATTTTGAAAGGATTGCTCCCTGTTTATATTTTAGCGGATATTATTGCACCTAAATGGAATATGCTGAATGCTGATTCATTTTTAAATTTGCCTATTTTAGAAGTAATTATTGGTCTTGCAGCAGTTTGTGGACATATATGGTCTTGCTTTGTTGGATTTAAGGGAGGAAAAGGAATAAATACTACTTTAGGTATGCTGCTTGTTGTTATTCCAATTGAGGGAGGTATTGGACTATTATGCTTCCTTATTACTCTATTTTTAACGGGATATGTATCATTAGGTTCACTTGTAGCAGCTGTTTCTATTCCATTGACTTTTATTATTAGGCATAATTTCTTTGGAGTAAATATAGAAAGTTATTGTACTGTTCTATGTCTTACATTGGCAATAGTTATTATTGTTTTTTATGCGCATCGTGCAAATATTAAAAGACTGTTGAATCATACAGAAAACAAATTTGAAAAAGCACAAATATTCAAATGTAAAAAGAAATAATATAAAATAATTATTAAATAAATGGACTTAAATATTACTGATCAACAAGCTGTTAAAAGATGTTTAGAATTAGCATTGAATGGAATAGGCAGTGTATCGCCTAATCCTCTTGTTGGTGCTGTAATTATAGATAATGGAAAAATTATTGCTGAAGGCTGGCATAAACAATTTGGCGGTATTCATGCAGAAATAGATGCAATAAACAATGCTGAAAAAAATGGGGTTAATTCTTTTGAAAATTTAACTCTTGCTGTAAATCTTGAACCATGTTCTCATTTTGGCAAACAGCCGCC
>JAFRQN010000127.1 GCA_017428585.1 Bacteroidota bacterium
ATTTACAGTGAGCGTCCTGCAGACTGCAATGCCCTGATCTTAAAGACTTTACCTCAGTTCCCTGCAATACAATTCCAGCTTCGTATGTATTTAAAATATTAAAATCATATCGTAAACGTCTATTAACAGATATAACACGTTGCTCTCTATCAGCTATCATAAACTATTAAAATATAATATTAATCTAATATTTATTTTTTCTTATCAAATATTTGATTTTTATTTCTTGATTCTTCTGCGATTGTTTTTTTGTAATCAACAAATTTGTCTTGGATTTTTTTATTGCTGATACCTATTATTTGCATTGCCAATAAAGCAGCATTTTTAGCTCCGTTAATTGCAACGGTTGCAACAGGAACTCCGCTTGGCATTTGTACAATAGAAAATAAAGAATCTAATCCATTCAATGTTTTTGTTTGGATAGGAACTCCTATTACAGGCAAAGGAGTATAAGCTGCTATAACCCCTGGCAAATGAGCTGCACCACCTGCACCAGCTATTATAACGCTGACACCGCATATATGAGCTGTCTTAGCATATAAAGCTAAATCATCAGGCGTTCTATGAGCTGATATTATTTTAACTTCTGTTTCTATTCCAAATTCTTTGCAAATATCTATTGCAGCATTCATTATAGGCAGATCAGAATCACTGCCCATTATAATTCCAACTTTTAT
The DNA here is from genome assembly GCA_017428585.1 of Bacteroidota bacterium. Lineage (GTDB taxonomy): Bacteria > Bacteroidota > Ignavibacteria > Kapaibacteriales > UBA2268 > JAAYTD01. The sequence goes on from JAFRQN010000127.1 coordinate 678, forward strand.
TTTTTCCATATCATTACCTTTTATTTAAATGTATAATAAATCAAATCTATATCTAATAAATTTTTATTAATCAAAACAATGAGGTATAGCTTCAAAAGCATTTTTTACTGGAACAATTTCCAATCCATTAATTATATCTTCTGACATTTCTTCTACATCAATAACATTATCAACTGGTATTAAAACCTTTGTAATACCTATTCTTTTAGCAGCCAGCAGTTTTTCTTTAAGTCCGCCAATAGGCAAAACTTCACCACGCAAATTGATTTCACCAGTCATAGCTAAATTGCCATGCACTGCTTTTCCTGTTGCCGCTGATATTAAAGCAATTGTCATCGTTATACCTGCTGAAGGACCATCTTTTGGAATAGCACCTTCTGGAACATGAATATGAACCTCTTTTTTTGCAGCAAAATCTTCACTTATTCCTAATTTATTCCAATTAGAACGAACAAAAGACAATGCAGCCATAGCTGATTCTTTCATAACATCCCCTAATTTCCCTGTTAATGTCAATTTTTCTGTTCCCGGCATAATCGTTGCCTCTATAGGAAGTATCTCGCCGCCTACACTTGTCCATGCTAAACCTGTTACAACACCTACTTTATCTTCAAGCTGTTCTTTTTTATCCTTAAATTTAGCATTTTTAAGATACTTAACAATGCTGTCTTCATCTAAAACATATTTACGTTTCTTTATTACCTCAACAAATTTATCATTATCTAATATAGCGCCTTCTGCTGGCGAAAACTCTTTTCCGTATTCTGTAACTATTTCTTTCGCTAATTTTCTTAATATAGTTGCAATTTCTCTTTCAAGATTACGAACGCCTGCTTCTCTTGTATATTCTCTTATTATTTTTTTTAGTGCATTATCAGTAAATGATATATCAATCTTATTCATACCAAGTTCTTCTAATAAC
>JAFRQN010000128.1 GCA_017428585.1 Bacteroidota bacterium
ATTGCAGTATTAGCAAGCAAAGTTAATCCTTCAGGCTTTACCTCTAAAATGTCCTGAGAACCCATTTTTCTTATTAATACAAAATCCTTTGTTAACAGTTCATATTCTGTATTATCCCTCTCAATAGGAAATGGTTCTTGATATTTAAATTCCTTTGTCATAAAATACCTTTTTATGTTAATATATTTTATAAAAAACTATTTCAATGTATAAAAGTTTAAATAACTTATATAATTACAATAAATCTTTTTTGTTTAAAACAAAAATACAAAAATAATACTAAATAATAACCAAAATAAATTAATTATACTTTGTTTAATAATTTATTATAATTTTGTATATTTGTGATTATTTCTTTCTTAAATATAAATAATTAAATCAAAAATTATGTGTGGAATAATAGGTTATATAGGAAATAGAAATGCAATTGATGTTTTAATGCATGGATTAAAACGAGTAGAATATCGTGGATATGATTCAGCAGGAATCAGTATTATAGAAAATAATAAATTAGTTACAATCAAAAAAAGTGGAAAATTAACAGAACTATATAAAGTTATTTCTCATTCAAATCATTTTTCAAATATTGGATTTGGACATACACGCTGGGCAACACATGGTGAACCAAATGATATAAATGCTCATCCTCATTTAGATAATTCAGGGAAAATATCAATTGTACATAATGGTATAATCGAAAATTGTGCGATATTAAAAGATTTATTATTAAAACAAGGATATACTTTTAAATCGGAAACAGATACTGAAGTATTAGCTGTATATATAGGATCAATTTATGAAAAAACCAAAGACTTAACAGAAGCTACAAGATTAGCCTTATCCAATATAGTTGGTACTTTTGGATTATTAGTCATTTCAGAATATGAACCAGATAAAATAGTCGGTGCAAGACGTGGAAGTCCATTAGTTTTAGGTATTGGTCAGAATGAATATATTTTAGCTTCTGATCAAACTGCCATAGTAGATTATACAAAACGTGTAATATATCCTGACGATGATGAAATGGTAATAGTTACCAAAGATAATTATATATTAAAGACATTAGACAATATAGAAATAAATAAAAAAGAATCTACTATCGATTTAGAATTAAAGCAATTAGAAAAAAAAGGTTTTGAACATTTCATGTTAAAAGAAATCTTCGAACAAGGTGAAACGATAGAAAATGCAACACGTGGAAGAATGATATTTGATACAGGAAATATAAAACTTGGTGGATTAACAGAAGTAACTGATAAATTACGAAAAGCAAGACGTATAATTCTAACAGGCTGCGGAACTTCTTGGCATTCTGCATTGGTTGGAGAATATATGATAGAATCATTAGCAGGGATTCCTGTTGAAGTAGAATACGCATCAGAATTTAGATATAGAAATCCTATTCTTTCAGAAGAAGATATTGTGATAGCAATATCTCAAAGCGGTGAAACAGCGGACACATTAGAAGCTATAAGAGAAGCAAAGCGAAAAGGATGTACAACATTAGGAATTGTAAATATAGTTGGAAGTTCTATTGCTCGTGCAACCGATGCAGGAGTTTATTTACATGCAGGACCAGAAATAGGTGTTGCTTCCACAAAAGCATTTACATCACAAATAACTATTCTGCTTCTCCTCGCACTATATTTGGGACGAATGAATAATATTTCTCAAATGGATGGAATAAGAATTGTAAACGAAATAAAACTACTGCCAAAAAAAATAAATACAATTTTACAACAAGCTCCTTCTATACAAAAAATAGCAAAACAATATGCTAATTCACCAAATTTCCTATATTTAGGACGTGGTTACAATTATCCAATTGCTTTGGAAGGTGCTTTAAAATTAAAAGAAATTTCATACGTACATGCAGAAGGATATCCTGCTGCAGAAATGAAACATGGTCCATTAGCTTTAATTGACGAAAATATGCCTGTTGTAGTTTTGGCAACAAAAGATGATATATTTGATAAATTATGTTCTAATATAGAAGAAGTAAAAGCTCGCAAAGGCAAAATCATAGCTATTGCAACAGAAGGCAATACAGGCAATAAGGTATTAGAAGATAAAGCTGAACATATTATATATATACCAGAAACATCTAATATCATAACACCTATTCTATCTATAATTCCACTGCAACTATTGGCTTATTATATTGCTTTAGAACGTGGAACCGAAATAGATACACCAAGACATCTTGCTAAAAGTGTTACTGTAGAATAATATTTTATGTTCAATAACTACAGATTTTACTATAAAAAAAGTATAATTATTAACATTATACTTTTTTTTTTGGTATTTTCAATTAAAATACATATTTTTGTAGTGCATGCGTAGCTCAGTTGGCTAGAGCATCTGACTCTTAATCAGAGGGTCGCGGGTTCGAGCCCCGCCGCGTGTACATGCAAATAAAATTGTAAACTAATAAAAGCAACAATCATATCTTTATGGTTGTTGTTTTTTTATATAATTTTTATCATATAAATAAAAAAACCATCAACATTTGTTGATGGTTTTTTATAATTATAGAATATTAATTACAAGATATATTATACACTTTCTTTAGGTTTATTATTTCTTTTTCTAAGTACTAATGTACTATGTTGTCCTTTAATAGGTTCTTTACTAAAGTTATTATTACTATTTGTATCAGAATAATTATTAGTTGGTTGTTTCCTATTTGATATAGCTTTTAATCTTTTATTCTTTGCTGCTTCTCTCTTTTCTTTTTCAATCCTTGAAATTTCAATATTATATTGTATTAGATTAGTCCTTTTTAATCTTTGTAATTTAAGTTTTTGTAATAATTCATTGTGAGCAGCTTGTTTTATTTTTTTCCTTTGGAAATACCATTTTAATATATTATTAATTTCCTTATACATAGATTTAGGATAAGCATAAACTATATATACATGATTATCCTCTACCTGTAATACTCTATCTAATTCAGCCTCACCAAACAATGCTTTATATCTTGTATTAACTGCATTAGAAACACGTCTTATATCTCTTTTTGTTATAATATCTTTATATTTAGACATTTTAAGAATATTATAAATAGTATAAGGATGTTGTAAAGTATTTGGCAATATATTGCGGTTAGATTTATTTTTAGCTGTATATTGTTTCTTTTTTAAATTAGGATTAGGATTTGCATTCCTTTTTTTATAATTATTATTAGTAGTATTGTTAGTAATAGTTACTTCCTCTTTTGAATTAATATTTTGATTAATCATTTCCATAGAATAAAAATTTAAATTTTATTTAATCAATAATTGTGCAATTTGAACAGCATTTGAAGCTGCACCTTTTCTTAAATTATCAGCAGTTATCCATAGATATATTCCATTTTCAACACTGTCATCTATTCTTATCCTTCCAACAAATACCTCGTCATGTCCATTGCTTAATTGAGGCTGAGGATATATTTTATTTTTAATATCATCTAATAGTATAATACCATTTTGATTTTTCATGATATTTCGTATTTGTTCTATTGATACTTTTTGTCCTAATTCAATATTTGCAGAAATAGAATGAGAATTTTCTATAGGAAGGCGTACACAAGTAACAGCCATCTTAAGATCAGGCAAAGATAAAATTTTGCGAGTCTCATTTAGCATTTTTATTTCTTCTGAAGTGAAATCACTATCACCAACAACATCATGAAAAGCTATATTATTATATATCTTATTATTTGTATTATTCTTATTAGAACTTTCTTGTTGAAATAAATTTATACCTTTTTGACCTGCCCCACTTATTGCTTGATAAGTAGAAATAACAACACGTTTTAAATTGAAATGCTTTTGTAGAGCATATAAAGGAATAACTAACTGAATAGTAGAACAATTTGGATTTGCTATAATTCCTTTATGAGAATTAATAACATTTGAATTTACCTCTGGAACTATTAAAGGAACATTTTTATTCATTCTCCAATAGCTGCTGTTATCAATTACTACACAATTTGAATCTACAGCCTTTGGAGCAAATTCTTTACTTACATCAGTACCAGCAGAAAAAAGAGCAATATCAATATTTTTAAATGAATCTTTTGTTAACTCTTGAACTTGTATTTCATTAGATAAATATTGAATTTTTTTGCCTATTGAACGTTTTGAAGCAAATAAAGAAAGATTATTTATAGGGAATTTTTTTTCTTCAAGTACTTTAACCATTGTACGTCCAACAAGACCTGTTGCACCCACTACTGCGACATTATATTTTTTACTCATACTTAAATATTAATACGTAAGCAAATTCCAAATATTGTTATTATATTTACTTAATAAAAGATTAGTTTACTCTTTTGCTACAAAAATATAAATAAAATATATAACAAAAAAATTATTTTTAATAAAAATAATTTTTACATATTATATAATTTATATGATATTATATGATTTATTATTCATATTGCTTAATCAATAATCCAATATATTATTAATTAAGTTTTTCAGCCACTCTCATTTTAGCACTACGTGCTCTTGGATTTATTAGTATTTCTTGTTCAGAAGGTACTATTGGTTTATGCGTTATAATTCTTAATTTTGTTACATTAGTTGATTTAGCAACACTATATTTATTGATCTTTGAAGTTGCAGAATTTTCCTTAAATATTTGTTTTACCACTCTATCTTCTAAAGAATGATATGAAATAACAACAATTCGTCCACCAGGAATTAAAATATCAATAATATCATTTAGAGTATTAGAAAGTTCTTCCAACTCATGATTAACTTCTATTCTAATTGCTTGAAATACACGAGATAGAGTTTTAAAATGATATTGTTTAGATGTAATATTTTCTATAATAGATCTTAATTCGAATGTCGTATTAATAGAATGGATTTTTCTATATCCAACAATAGCTTTAGCTATTTGGCGGTTTCGAGGTTCTTCACCATATTTAAAAAGAATATTTGCAATATCTTCTTCACTATAAGTATTGATTATTTCTTGAGCAGTTATACCTTCGTTTCCAAAACGCATATCAAGAGGACAGTCAACACGATAACTCATACCACGTTGATCAGTATCCAACTGCTGCGAAGAAACTCCTAAATCCAGTAATAAACCTGCTGGTTTTATATTTCTTTCTTTGCAAATATCACACGCCTTAGAGAATGATGTATTAAAAGGTACAAAACTCGGTGCTGGTTGTAATTGTTTTAGTTCTTCCTCAAATAATAATAAAGATTTAACATGTTTAATAGCATTTATATCTTTATCAAATGCAAATAAATTCCCCCCAGAATTTAAATTTTGCATAATTTTTTTTGCATGCCCGCCACCACCGAGCGTACCATCTATATAAGTACCATTTTTATCATTAATAAGTAATTCTATAGATTCATCTAATAA
>JAFRQN010000129.1 GCA_017428585.1 Bacteroidota bacterium
AGAATTTGTTATTTCACTCGATATAGGTAATATTTTACCTGAAGATTCTTTATTCTCTGTTAATATTGCTTTTGCATATAATAGAGAGAAAGTAATAATTGATATGCCCTTATTAACAGGGACATTATCAGAACAGTTTAAAACTACTTGTACTGCTGTTTGGGATGAATATGATTATACTTATAATTATTACAATTTTCAAGCATATAATATATATAATCCCGTTTATGGCAATAGACCTCTTGTAAGTTTTAAAGGACGTTTTTTGACCGCTGATACAATTGATGAAACTGATTTTAGTATAGCAGTAATAGAATTTGCAGAGGAATTTCAGCGTGAATATGTAACTGGTAACGAAGATACTGTTAGATTATATGCACGACCAGTTAAAAAAGAAAATAGAACAATTACTATCAATGCAGATGTAGATACTCTTGTATTTGATGGAAATATAAATAAAGATACTTTATTAGTAAATTATAATTTAAATGTCGCTCAATTAAAACATTTTGAAAGTTTTGATTTAGAAATTGGTATTAATGATTTTCTCGAAGATTTTGAAATACTTGATGTTGAATTGAATAATAATTTTGAATGGGAGATAATTGAGCGTGAAAAAAATAAACTTTTATTAAAAGTTAATAAAAAAGAAAATATTGATAATTTAGTAAATGAATTTTGTAAATTATCGATTAGAAACTTAAATGTTAATAATGAAGTTGATACTATAAGAACTTATTTATATACTGATATAAATAATATAAATGATGCTTCATGTTCTATGCTGGCAAAATTAGATACTGTAACAATTATAAGTAATAAATTAGATAAACAGACAGACATAGATGATGGTGAAGAAGAGGAAGATGATGATAGTATCATAAATAATAAAAATATTAAATTTGAATATAATTATATAAATCACAATTTATTGATTAATATATGTGATTTAAGTGAAATATATATATATGATGTTTTTGGACGTCAAATGCAAATAATTCCTAAGATCTCAAATCAATTTATAGAAGTTAATTTGAGTAATTTATGTTCTGGAATTTATTTTGTAGAATTAAAAAAATTAGATAATATTATTTATCGAAAGAAATTGACAATTAATTAGTTTAACAATAATAAAAATTTTTGGAGGTCTTAATGACTAAACTCTTATTAAATCGCAATAAGCGAATAATAATCTTAATAGCACTAGTGATAGGCTTAGGATGGTTCAATAATAGTTTATTGGCCCAAACAGGAAATGAAAAGAGACCTTTCCTGCCTATACTTAGTCTTGGAGTTGATGACCCGGAAGGAAAAGTACGAAGTGATAATGCATGGTACCCAGATAACAGAATTTGGGTTGTGCCATCAACAAAAACTGACGTTACTGAAATAATAGTTCCGGTCTTTATTAATAACAGATGGTATACTCATCCAGAGTTTAAAGAAAGTTATACAACTCAACTTATTTCATCTTTCTCTTTTAGACTTTATTACAATAATAAAGTGTTAGAGTTTACAGGTTTACAAACTCAACATCCTTATACTGCTGATGAAGCATTAGCACTTGGTATTACTAAGTTTAATAGAGGTGTAGCTCAAGATGATTATACTAATCCATTAGCAGAACATTTTAATTTATCTGCAAATGATAAAGCTGTTGATGATTATACAAGATTCTTTGACAAAGCTGCTGATCCAGTAGATACAAAGGGTAGAGCTGTAACAATTACTGGTGTTGCTTTTAATGATTATAATTTGGATACAACTGGTACTAATGATTATATGGTTCTGTTGTATTTGAAATTTAAGGTATTAGGTCAAGCTGGTTCTATTACAGCAGAACAACAATCATGTTTCTTGTATTTTGATCCTACTTATATTGTATATAATGGTGTTAATATTGCAAATGATATGCCTGGCAAACTTATCGAAAGATATTCTGTTCCAGCACACGCAAATATTTCTGGATTCTTACAAACAAGAAGTACTAATTTCCAATATTGGGATGAAGTAAAATATAACAATTATTATAGTGTTGCAGGTTTTTCTAAATCTGATATAGCTGGTACATTAGTTGGTTTACCATCTTCAGCTTATACTAATATCAATTCTGAGCAAAAGTACGATAACGAACCATATTTACCAGGTTCAATATTATTAAAAGTTATGAATGATAGACCAGAATTTACGTTTACGGTTCAAAATGCTGCTTCACAGACAGCAAATCAAATTTATAAAGATACAAATGATCAATCAACATGGATTTTAGCTGATCCTATTACAACTGATCGTCCAATGACAAATAATCCTGCATCTTTTGTTGGTAAAAGATTAATCGATATAGGATTAACTTCAGAAGGTTATGCTATGAAGGATATCATAATTGAATCTGATCAAGATTGGTTGCAATTTAAAACAGAGACGGTTTCTGGTTCATCAGACTATAAAAATGAAATTCCTGAAAAGACAAGAAGAGGTTATTTGAAATATATCGATTATATTGTTGGTAGAACAACTGAAAGTCCATTCTCTTCAGATCCAGACAGACAATATTCAGCTGATAAAAAAGTAAGATTAGGAATTTATTGTGAAGTAGAAAATATAGAAGGTAAATATGGTATTTATACTGGCTATATTACTTTACGTTCAAGAGATGATAAATTCAGACCAACAAGAATAAAAGTTACATTTATTTATTTTGCAAATCCTGTAGAAGAAAATAAATCAGTTGGATCGCCAAATGCTAAGAATGCTTATGCATACGGTATACATTTACATCTTACTCCAAGTAATGGTGTAGATTCTGCAAATTCTGTTCACCTTATTATGGGAAGTGCTCCAAGAGCAACAGATTATGTTGACACTTTATATGGTGAGTATGCTCATCCTACTCCATTAGGTGTTTATAGAGGTGAAAGGAAAATATTTGATGCAAGATTTTTCTTAGATTCAACTGCTTATCCAAGACCTAAGAATAAAGATCTTGTTCCACAATGGCGTAACTTAGTTGAAAATGGTTTTGGTGATTTTGCTCAATCAGAAGAAAATCCACGTTCTGTATCACGTGATATTAGAAATCTTAATGATACAGTTCAATCACATCTATATAAAGTTAAATTTAGATGGAATGATTCTTTATTAACAGCAGATTATTTCCCTGTTGTATTGAGATGGACTACAAATGAATTCCCAGAAAATACTGCAATGTTCTTACATACAATTGTAAATGGTGCAGATCAATATATTGATATGAAGACAGAAGGTACTTCAATTGGTAATAATACATTTACATATACATTCTATGATAAGAGTGTAACTGAATTTACTATTGAATATACTATTGGTCTTGAAACTGTTGAAGATTTAGTTGATAACTTTGGTAATCCTATGGTTAAAGCTAATGGTTGGAACTTCTTATCACTTCCATTAAAACCAGTAAGTAGCTATTATAGTTATATATTTAAGAATGCATTAAATATTCCATTTGAATTCTCATTAAATAACTGGCAACAACCAGCTGATGGTAAATTAAAACCAGGTGTTGGTTACTTCATTAAATATGGTTCAGCTATTGATAAGAAATTTACAGGTGCTTACTTCTATAAGATCGATAAAACTACTTATCCTGTAAAATTATTCACAGGTGATCAAGGTAGTTATGGTGAAGCAGGTGGATGGAATGCTATTGGTGGTTTATCTGTTCGTTATCCAGTTTATGATCCAGCAGGAATTACTGGTATTCAATTAGAAGAAGATTTAATTACTGATATTCCTGATATCGCTTATACTCAAAAACATGGTGTATGGGCATATAAGACTCACAGTGGTTATGAAGAAGTTGCTACACTTTATCCAGGTATGGGATATTGGATTAAAGTTGATAAAAACTGTTATCTAAAATTAGATGCAACAAGATCAAAATCTGTTATAGATGTTGATCCTGAAATTCCTAACAAAACTAATGGTTTTGATAGAATAAATGTTGCTGATAATGCTCAACATAATACTTCTATTTACGCAACAATGAGATATGCTGATGTTAATTCTTATGAATTACCTCCAGTACCTCCAACTGAATTATTTGACGTTCGTTTTGCAGGTGATAACTATGTAACAAATAAACAAGAATCTGTTGTTCTTTTACAAGGTGTTACTTATCCTGTACTTATTAGCATAGAAAATCCTAAAGCTGATTATTCTATCGTTGATGTACAAACAGGTGAAGTTTATGGTACAGTTAAAGCTGGTAAAACAGGTGATGTTGTTATAAATAATTGTAAAGCAAATGCATTTAAACTTGTTGCTGTTGAAAGCGAAAATGGCGGTACATTTGTAAATGTTGGACAAAATCCTGTTGTTTCAGCTACTAATTTATCATTTGGTATTACAGAAAACTCTAATGTTAGAATATCAGTTTATGATAATTTAGGTACTGAAGTTGCAGTACTTGTTTACGGTAATTACGAATCAGGTATCCATAATACTTCTATGGATTTATCAAACTTAGCTAGTGGTAATTATATAATTAAAATGATTGCTGCAGGTGAAAGCAAGATTTGTAAAATTAATGTTGTTAAATAAGTATTAAAATATATTTAATAATAAAATAAAAAAGGAGAGCAAAATTTGCCCTCCTTTTTTTTAT
>JAFRQN010000003.1 GCA_017428585.1 Bacteroidota bacterium
TGAATGAATAATATTATATCATATTTAAATATAAAAAGAATATATGTTATAATCAATATATAGGTGAATGAAGTATGTTAGTATATGAAGGAATTAAATCGGAATTTATTAATGATGTTAATTTAAATATGATTGTTAATAAAATATAATGAAAGATATAGAAAGTTCTTTGGTATAACAATTCTTAAAATACCTAATAATGCAGAGGTAGCAATTGAATTTATGATTTAAAGAATATTTATGATAATATTCTTTTTTAGTGCCTTTTATAGCTAAAAATAACAAAAAGTGAAATAAAATATGATATAATTCTAATTAAGAGAAGTGTTTAGGAGGTAATAGATGATTAATGATTTAATATATATGATGCAAACAGCTACAGTTGAGCAACTTAAATCCGAAATGGACAGAAATACATTTGCAGATAAAAATTTGATAGATTTTAACAAAGGTAAAGAAGTAATAGACAGTTTATTAGAATTAAATAGAGAAAATGTTGATGATTCAGTTAAGTATGCTTTGCTTCTTTACTGTATGTATAAAATAAAAGGTGGTAAGTAATATGAATGAACAAGAACTAAAAAAATTAGAAGATAAACTATGGGCAGCAGCAGATAAAATGAGAGGTGCTGTTTCAGTTTCAGATTATAAATTTATAGTATTAGGTTTAATATTTTTAAAATACATCTCCGATTCTTTTGAAGAAAAGTATAAAGAGCTTGTAGAAGAGGGAGCAGGTTTAGAAGAAGAAAGAGATTGTTATACAGCTGAGAATATCTTTTATGTTCCTAAAAATGCCAGATGGGAATATTTAGTTGAACATTCTAAAGATACTAACATTGGAGAAATAATAGATGATGCTTTAACTTTAATTGAAAAAGAAAATTCATCATTAAAAAATGTTTTACCTAAAAATTATAATTCTCCAACAATGAGAAATGTTAATCTTGGAGAATTATTAGATCTATTTACTAATATTAAAGTTGGTACTAAAGAAGCAAAAGAAAAAGATCTACTTGGTAGAATATATGAATACTTCTTAGGACAATTTGCTAAGAATGAACTACAAAAAGGTGGAGAATTCTATACACCTGCTTGTTTAGTTAGAACTATGGTTGAGTGTATAGAACCATATAAAGGTAAAGTGTATGATCCAGCTTGTGGATCTGGTGGTATGTTTGTACAATCTATGAAATTTGTAGAAGAACATCAAGGTAATATTTATAACATTGGTATTTATGGACAAGAAAAGAATCCTACTACATGGAGACTTGCTAAGATGAATTTAGCTATACGTTCTATGTATGGTGATTTAGGTAAATATGCTGCTGATACTTTTATCGAAGACTTACATAAAGATTTAAAAGCTGATTATATTCTTGCTAATCCACCATTTAATATGGAATGGGAAAGAGAAAAAGTTGAAAATGATTCAAGATGGAGATATGGTTTAGCTCCTAAGAATAATGCCAATTATGCTTGGTTACAACACATGATATCTAAACTATCTCAAAATGGAAAAATGGCTTGTATACTCGCTAATGGTTCATTAAATTCAACTGGACAAGAATTAGAAATTAGAAAGAAGATGATTGAATCTGATTTAATAGATTGTATTATTTCTATGCCTGCTAATCTGTTTTATACTGTACCAGTTCCATGTTCTATATGGATTATCAATAGAAATAAAAAACAAAAAGGATATACATTGTTTATTAATGCAACTGATTATGGGAAAATGGTTAGTAGAAAATTAAGAGAATTAAGTGTAAGTGATATACAACACATTGCTAAAACATATCATAATTATTGTAACAATGTTGATTTTGAGAATATTCCTGGGTATTCAAAGAAATGTTCAATTGATGATATAATGAAAGAAGGATATGTTTTAACGCCTGGACGTTTTGTTGGAGTGAAAAATGTAGGTGGCGAAGAAATACCTTTTGAAGAAAAAATGGCAGATTTAACAAAAGAATTATCTGAAAATATGAGCAACTCAGAATCACTAAAAAATGAATTAAAAGAAATACTGGAGAAATTGGGTTATGAAATATAATAACTATTATCTTAGCGATATATGCGAAGTTCTAATAAAAACAGTAAATCCAAAAAACACTCCGGAAAATAGCTTTAAGGTCTACAGTTTACCAGGATATGATAATAAAAGAACTCCAGAATTTTTAAAAGGAAATCAAATAAGTAGTAATAAAATAATACTCAGTAAAAAATGCATTCTATTTAATAAACTTAATTTAAAATTTAAACGAGTTTGGAGATATGAAAATGTAGATGATATATCTATTTCGTCAACAGAATTTATTCCTATTGTGTGTAAAGAAGAAATGGTTGATTTTGATTATTTATACTATTATCTGATTAATGATTCTTTCTATTTAGAATTACAAGGAAATGCCTCTGGAACTTCAAATAGTCATCAGAGAATTCACAAAGAAGATTTGCTAAAAAAGCAGGTTCAATTACCACCTTTAGAAGTACAAAAAACCATTTCTTCTTTTCTCAGAAAAATCGACGATAAAATTGAATATAATGATTTAATAATTAATAATTTAAAAGATATAGTAGGAGCTTATTACGAAGAAATGTTTATAAAAAATATAAATAAAAGTAACTTTTCAGAAATTTCGTTAGCTACTCTCATGGATTATCAAGGTGGATCACAACCACCAGCTTCTCAATTTGAATATATAAAAACAGATAATAATGTAAGATTTGTACAAA
>JAFRQN010000130.1 GCA_017428585.1 Bacteroidota bacterium
TTAAATGGAATAATTAAGTCTGTTTCTTTCAGTGTTTGCAAAGTATTTATATTATACTTTTTATAAAAGATCAAGCTGATATAAGAAAGAGGTTCCAGTGATCCGCCATACTTGTTTTTTAAGGATACAGCACCTTTTGCTATTATGGATACTTTTCCATATTCTTTAGTATAGACCCAAACTATTTTGCTTGTATCTCCAAATCTCATTGAATTTAGTACTATAGCGTCTGTTTTAACTATCATTTTAACAATTATTATTTCTGATTTAATTATTCAATGCCCATACAATTATATTAACACCGAACTGCATAGCTAATTCACGTTTTTCTTCTGGATTATCATGAACTTCTTTATCAGCCCAGCCATCGCTTGGATTAGATTCGTAAGTGTAAACTACGCATAATCTATTATTCCTAAATAAACCAAATGTCTGTGGTGCTTTTCCGTCATGTTCGTGTATTTTTGGCACTCCATTAGGAAAATTGTAATGAATGTGAAACAAGCCATGAGAAAATGGAAGTTCTATAAATTTTTCATCAGGAAAAACTTTTTTCATCTCACGTCTAATAAATTGATCTAATCCATAATCATCATCTACATATAAAAAACCACCGTTATCAAGATATTCACGCAAATTGACAACTTCACGCTCGCTTAGATTCATATTGCCGTGTCCAGTGATGAATAGTATCGGATATGTAAATAATTCGTCAGAAGCTAAATCTACATATTCATAGACTGGAGCAACAGGTATATTCGTATTTGATTTTACATAGTTTAATAAATTTATTTCTGAAGATGGATCTGTGTACCAATCACCTCCGCCAGAATATTTAACACGGGCTAATTTTATTAAACTGCTGTTTTTATTTTCTTTATTTTGTGAATTGCATTCAACAGATGATTGAATACAAACATTGAATAATAAAAAAATAAGGAATAATACTATGCGTTTCATTGATATTTTATTTTATAATATATTTATTATATGTATTAAGGAAATAATCTATATTATCTGATTTTATTTTTATTATTAATGTTGTTCCTGTATCACCATCTTCCCGTTTTAATATTTCGCATTTATCATACAATTTGCCAATAATATATGCATCAGCGTATGGGATAAACATCTCAACTGTTTTGCTGTTAATATCACTTAGATCTTTTAATGCTTGTAATAAATTAGGTATATTTATTTCTCTTTTAGCACTAATAAATATAGAATTTTTAAATTCTTTTGAAATAGCTGTAATAATTTCCATATCTTCCAATAAATCTATTTTATTGAAGACCAGAAGAATAGGCTTGTCTTTTATATTTAGGCTTAATAGAGTATCGTTTACAGCTTTAATTTGATCTCTAAATGATTTATGAGAAATATCAACCACATGAATCAATATATCAGCTTCACAGGTTTCAGCCAAAGTACTTCTAAATGATGCTATTAAATGTGTTGGAAGTTTTCTTATAAATCCAACAGTGTCAGACAATAAAGCAGGTGTTCCATCAGGCAGTTCAAATGTTCTTACAGTAGTATCCAAAGTTGCAAACAATTGATTTTCAATATATACATCTTCGGAAGTTAATGTTTTCATTAAAGTTGATTTGCCTGCATTGGTATATCCGACTAAAGCATATCTTACAAATTCGGAACGTCCTTTCCTTTGTTGGCTTTTTTGTATATCTATATCAGTTAGTTTGTCCTTGAAAAATTGTATGCGTTCTCGTATAAGTCTTCTATCTGTTTCTATTTGTGTTTCACCAATACCTTTATTTCCACCTATACCGCCTTGTTGTTTAGATAAGTGTGTCCACATACGGGTAAGACGCGGCAGCATATATTGCAAATGTGCCAATTCTACCTGCATTTTAGCTTCCTGTGATTTTGCTCTTGATGCAAAAATATCCAATATAATTCCGCTTCTATCTAAAACCTTTACTTGAAACTCATTAACTAAATTTTTATTTTGCATTGGAGTTAAATCATCATCAAAAACTACCAATGTAATTTCCTTTTCTTTTATTATTTCTTTTAACTCTTGTATTTTTCCTGTACCTAAACAAGTAGCTCTATTAATTTTAGGCAGTTCTTGATATACTTTATAAACGACTTCAGCCCCTGCAGTTTCTACCAAAAACTCAAGTTCTTCAGGGTATTCATTTGCTTGTTCTCTGTCAGTTCCTTTTATATTGACTGAAACAAGCATTGTTCTTTCTGCTTTTTGTTCAACTTCGTACATGTTATTTTTTATTATAACAATTAGTAAATTCTTTTATTTAATGAATTTATAAAATTATGTAAAA
>JAFRQN010000131.1 GCA_017428585.1 Bacteroidota bacterium
TATATTATTTTATTAATACAAATTTAAGAATAAACTAATTAAAATAAGCAACAATAACAAAAAAAATTCTAATTGAATAAGATTATCTATTCTAAATCTCTAATGGAAATATTATTTCATATCTTTCATGATTCATGCATATAAATTATCACTAAAAAATAAATTATTTTGATATATACAATCATAGTATGATTGAATTTGATTTGTTTACAATGGCTAAATTATTATATTAATAAACTAACTTAATAAAAATAAATCTTTTATAGATTTCTGAATTAAGTTTATGTTTTCACTATATTTTTTCAATCTCATTGCATATAATAATATTTCAATCATTTCAATATATCTTATTTTTATTTTTTCAATCTCACACTCTGTATTACCATGTGCTAATTCATTTCTTAATGTCCCTATATAATCTGCCATTTTATGAGCAAATTCATTATACAAACCATTATAACCATAACCATTACAATATTTAGCAACAAAAAATTCCATTACATCTTTACATTCATTTAAAGAATAATAAACTCTATCTTTATATTGAACCTCATAATTATCAATATATTTAATCATTTCTTGTATATATTTTTTCTTTTTCCTAGAATATTCTTTTTTGCTTGAGTAATCTTTTAATTCTTCAACAACAAAATTTTTCACTTCTTTAAAATCAGACGATCTAATCTTATCTATACCAAATCCATATATATTTCTAAATTCACCTTCAAAAGCAGCCAGTATCGATAAAATTCTACTTTTCGTAAAATATCTTCTATTATCTATGCTCCCACATATATGTTGTAGAATAATATTACCCGTCTTTATATCTGTAAGAATCTTAGACATATTTGTCTTCCAGTATTCGTAATTAATAACACTACGCTCAGCATCAATATTATCTTCCATTTTAATGTTAAAATAATCTTTAAGTAATACTCGACCAATAACAAACATTCTATCATCATACTTACCAAGCAATTCTATATCAGGAATGCTTATATTATCTCTATAAAAAGTATATGCAAAAAATTGATATAAATGTTCTATATTTCTAATCACCAAATCAATGTTTATTCCTGTACTATATTCTATATTTATCCCCCTTTTCGTATTTATTGAATTTTTAGCAATCATAGGATCTATTGATATAATTGAATTAATATCTATTACTGCATCAATACCATTGTCGATACTATATTTTTCACTAGGCTTCTTATCTCTATTTAATGAGAAGAACAATTCTATTCTATTCAAATTATCATTAATTTCTAAATCAAATGTTTTTTCTGAATAGAAACGATTAATATCTCCGCCTGACATTCTTAATCCTTTTACGAAATCAAAATTTAAAGTCTCATTATATGCACACCAATTAACATTATAGGTTAAAAAACCATTGTACATCGAACATTTACAAACATCAAAAATAATAAGATATTCCTCTGCAGTCACACCTTTAAGTTTTTTTAATTCTCTCAATTCTGTTAATTCTCTTAATATAGAAATCTTATATTTTCCCCACTGATCTGCATTTGGTGGATATAAAGTAACCTTAAATTTCTTTGTACTAAAAACAAAAGGATACTTTTTATTATTTAATTCAATAAATCCGTATATTTCTTTCAAACTTTTAAGCATATTAATGTTTAGTATTTATAAAGATTAAAATAATATAATAAAAACTTTCTAATTGAATAAGATTCAAAAAGAAGGTTGTAAGTATTATTCCCATTCTATTGTTCCCGGCGGTTTGCTGGTGATATCATACACAACTCTATTAATGCCACGAACTTCATTAATAATTCTATTAGATACCTTATTTAATACATCATAAGGGATATGACTCCAATCAGCAGTCATTCCGTCAATAGAATTAACAGAACGAATAACACAGGTATTTTCGTATGTTCTTTCATCCCCCATAACTCCTACTGTTTTTACAGGAAGAAGAACAGTAAATGCCTGCCAAACAGAATTATATAAATCAGCATTATGCAGTTCTTCTATAAAAATAGAATCTGCT
This sequence comes from Bacteroidota bacterium, assembly GCA_017428585.1. Classification (GTDB taxonomy): domain Bacteria; phylum Bacteroidota; class Ignavibacteria; order Kapaibacteriales; family UBA2268; genus JAAYTD01. The sequence continues at coordinate 2,024 of JAFRQN010000131.1, forward strand.
TTTTGCAGAGTAGATATTTTTTCTTTAGTAATATCGCCAATTATTCTAATTGCCAACCCTGGTCCAGGGAAAGGATGTCTTTGTACAAACCATTCAGGCACACCAAGCTCTACACCGATTTTGCGTACCTCATCTTTAAATAATTCTCTAAAAGGTTCTAAAATTTTAAGATTCATCTTTTCAGGCAGACCGCCTACATTATGATGCGACTTAATTGTCTGAGACGGACCTTTTACAGAAACAGATTCAATTACATCAGGATATAAAGTTCCTTGAGCCAGCCATTTGCAATCTGTGAATTTAGATGCTTCTTTTTCAAACAATTCAATAAATAAACGGCCAATAATTTTTCTTTTCTTTTCAGGATCAGTTACACCTTTTAACTCATTTAGAAATACTTCTTGTCCATTTATTAAATTAATAGAAATATCAAAACTCTTCTTGAAAAGATCTATTATTGTTTTGCTTTCGTCAGCGCGCATCAAGCCTGAATCTACATGGAAACAAACTAATTGTTTTCCAATAGCTTTATGCAGCAATACTGCCAATACAGTAGAATCTACGCCGCCACTTAAAGCGCAGATAACTTTATCTTCGCCAACCTGTTTGCGAATTTTTTCAATGCTTTCTTTGATAAAAGATGAAGAAGTCCAATTTAGTTTGCAACCGCAAATATTAACAACAAAGTTTTTTAATAATTGCGTTCCATATTGAGAATGATGCACTTCAGGATGGAACTGTACACCATAAATATTCATTGCTTCATTTTGTACTGCAGCAACAGGACAAGTTTCAGATTTAGCAATCAATTCAAACCCTTTAGGCAGATTAGAAACGGAATCGCCATGACTCATCCATACAGTACTATTATTAGCTGCATCATCTAATAATTTATTATTTTTTAATATTTTTATTTCAGCACGACCATATTCACGATGTTCAGTAATATTTTGTACACTGCCGCCTAAATTTACAGTTGTATATTGCAATCCGTAACAAACTCCAAGAATAGGAATTTTTAAATTAAAAACATCAAAAGAAAGTTTTGGAGCGCCTTCTTGATATACACTAAAAGGACTTCCTGATAATATAATACCCTTAGGATTATACTCCAATAATTTTTCCTTTTTTATATTAAAAGGATGTATCTCAGCATATACACCAATTTCTCTGACACGTCGAGCAATTAATTGAGTATATTGAGAACCAAAATCAATAATTAATATTTTATCTTGCATATATATAAAATTTAAAAGTTTTTCCTAAAATATAAATATAGTTAAATTTATTCAAGTTTATCTTGCAATTCACACCATCTAAATATCGCTTTATCTATTTCATCAGCAATATTTTTAATATCTATACATTTTTCATTTATTTTATTGTAATTAGACAAATCAATTTCAGCAAGTTCTTTTTCCATCAAAGCCTTTCGTTCTTCCAATAATGGAATATTTTTCTCCAATTCATTAAATTCCCTCTGTTCAGTATAAGTCAAACGTTTCTTTGCAGGCGTTTTATTATCAACATTATTCTTCCAATTATTTTTTGCTGGTTTAACATTATCCTTATCTGATACATTAGCATGTTTGGAAATTTCCTTTTTTTCTAAATAATTGGTATAATTTCCCGGATATTCCTTAATATTTCCCCTGCCATCAAATGCCCAAATAAAATTAACAGTTCTATCTAAAAAATATCTATCATGAGATACAATAATTAATACTCCCAAAAAGTCATCCAAGTATTCTTCTAAAGCAGATAAAGTCTGCAAATCAAAATCATTAGTTGGTTCGTCCAACAATAATACATTAGGATTTGACATTAATACCCTGCATAAAGCCAGCCTTTTTCTTTCTCCTCCAGATAAAGTAGAAATTAATGAAGAATGCTGAGAAGGCGGAAACCCAAATTTATTAAGAATATCTCTTGTAGATAAATATCTTTCTCTACCAACACCAACATCAATATATTCTGCAATTTCTTTTAAGCTGCCTATAACAGACTGAGTTGGATTTAAATCTTCAATTTCCTGTCTAAAATAACCAATATCAGCAGAACCGCCTAACTCATAACGACCGCTGTCTATATTTTGCAAGCCTGCTAAAACATCCAACAACGTAGTTTTGCCGCTGCCGTTAGGCCCTATTATACCAATCCTATCTTTCGGCTTTGCTATATAATCAAAATTCTGAAACAACAGCTTTTCGCCTTTTGATTTCTTGCCATTATGCAGCTCTATTATCCTATTTCCTAAAAATTTATTTCCTAATTCTATCTTTATTTTCTTTTCATTGTTTTTTTGTACAGATTTGGCTAATTCCTGCACCCAGTCAATTCTGCTTTTCTGTTTAGAGCGTCTTGCCTTAGCGCCTTTTTGCAGCCACGCTAATTCAACTTTTAACCGAGACAATGTATGAATTTTAGCAGCTTCCTGCGCTTTATTAAAACTTTCTTTCAATTCCAGATACTGATGATAGCTTCCCGGATACATAAAAATACGCTTTTGATCTATTTCTAAAATTTTAGTAGAAACTGCATCAAGAAAATATCTATCATGAGTAACAAAAATTAAAGTTGCAGCAGATGCCTGCAAACGATCCTGCAGCCATTGAACAGAGTCCGCATCAAGATGATTTGTAGGTTCATCCAATATCAATAAGTCAGGATTTGATAGTAAAGCCCTTGCTAAAGCTACCCTTTTCTTCAATCCACCACTTAATTCATTTATTTTTTTATTAAAATCCTGAATTCCTAATTGAGATAAAATTTTCTTTGTTTCATTCTCGTAATTCCAACCCTTTAATTCATCTATCCTATGAGTTATTTCTTGTAATTCTTCATCTTTATCTTTGATATTAAAATCACAAATATAATGGTAACGCTCCAATAAAGAATATAATTCAGAATTAGATCTCAAAGTATAATCAAGCGTAGAAGTATTATCAGAAAAATCAGGCATTTGATCTAAATACTCAAACTTTACATTGTTATTAAAAACTACCTCGCCTGCATCAGGAACCTCAAAACCAGCAATGATTTTCATCAAAGTAGTTTTGCCAGCGCCATTTTTGCCAATAATACCAATTTTATCACCTTTTTCCAATCCAAAAGCAACATTTTCAAAGAGCAATTTATCATTAAAAGATTTCTTTATACCATTACAAGTTACTATAACCATTCTATTAGAATATTTAATAAGATTAATTAATAATTATAGATTAAGGCATTGGACGATTTTGTATTTTCTTTACAGCAACTCTCCAAATTACAATATCAAAAATAATAAAAATAATAAATACAAATATACCTAAATATGAATTTACAGATGAAGCTAATTCTTTGATGCCTAAAATACTGTCAAATACTCCATGCATCACAATCGCAAACAACAACCCAAACAATAAATAATAAATTTTTAAATAAAACTTTTTTGAAAACTTGCCCAATGCAAAATAATATCCCATTACTACAGCAAATAAAAAGTGTCCCGGAACAGAAAATATACCTCTTGCTATTGCATGGAACGTAGAACTATTATATAAATATAATACATTCTCAAAAGCTGCAAATCCTAATGAAACAAAAACCGAATAAACAATACCATCCATAAATTCATCAAATTCCTTATTCCACCAAATAAGCAAAAAGAGAAATAAAAACTTTAATGTTTCTTCAGGAATAGCCGCAAAACAAAAAGAATCCAATACAGCATTAACTGCAGGAATATTTATTTGATAAAAATAATTTCTTGGAACAGGAGACAATAAAGCAAGAGTAGAAACAGCCGACAGCATTCCAAAAATAAATGCTTTTAATAATAATTTCCACGGCTCTTTATTTGCATCCTGAATATATACATATAATCCTAAAACAATTACAGGAAAAATCGCTAAAAATAACTGTGTTATCATAATTCTACAATATTGTTTTATTTTAATAATTCTCGCGCTATATATTGTCCAGTTACACTATTTTTATTTTTTGCAATATCATACGGACTGCCTTCTGCAATAATATAACCGCCATTTGCGCCGCTATCAGGTCCCATATCAATAATCCAATCAGCAGATTTTATTATATCTAAATTATGTTCCACTACAATAACCGTGTTACCCTTATCTACCAATTTTTGAATCATTATAAGCAATAATCTTATATCTTCAAAATGCAATCCTGTCGTTGGTTCATCTAATAAGAAGACCGTATTGCTTGTATCAGGTTTAGATAATTCAGTAGCTAATTTTACCCGCTGCGCTTCACCACCAGATAATGTTGTAGCTTGCTGTCCTAATTTGATATACCCCAATCCAACATCATTTAAAATAGCAAGTTTATCTTTTAATTTAGGTATATTGTCAAAAAATTTCAATGCTTCAGAAACTGTCATTTCAAGCACTTCATAAATGGATTTTCCATTATATTTAATTTGCAAGGTTTCTTTATTATATCGTTTTCCATTGCATACATCACATGGAACATAAATATCAGGCAGGAAATTCATTTCCAATTTCTTTAATCCTGCACCTTTGCATGCTTCACACCTTCCTCCCGGAACATTAAAAGAGAACCTTCCGTCTTTATAACCACGTATAATAGACTCTGGCAATTTAGCATAATAAGCTCTTATGATATCAAATATTTTAGTATATGTTGCTGGATTAGAACGAGGCAGTCTGCCAATAGGAATTTGATCAACTTCGATAACTTTATCTATATATTTTATGCCATATATATTTTCATATTTTAAAGGTTTTTTATTAGCAGATTGCAGTATATTAGATAATAAGGGATATAAAGTATCATTAATTAAAGATGATTTGCCAGAACCAGACACACCAGTAATACAAACAAATAAACCAAGAGGAATTTTTAAATCAATATTTTTTAGATTATTACCAGAAGCTCCTATTAGTTCTAATTGTTTATTTTTATTTGGTTTACGTATCTTTTTAGGCGGTTCTATCTTTTTTATACCCTTGATATATTGAGCAGTATAAGATGCTTCTAATTGTTTTTTATTCAAATTGTCCATTTGATCAGCTTCTGCGGCAAATATAACCTCACCACCAGAAATACCTGCGCCCGGTCCAAAATCAACAATATAATCTGCAGATTTAATCATAGATTTATCATGTTCTACCACGATAACAGTATTTCCAACATCACGCAGACGTTTTAACATATTAATCAATCTATCATTATCACGAGGATGCAGACCTATGCTTGGTTCATCTAAAACGTATGTAATACCAACAAGTTGAGAACCTATTTGCGAAGCTAATCTAATTCTTTGAGATTCACCACCAGATAAAGTACTCATATTTCTACTTAAAGAAATATAAGAAAGCCCAACATTATACAAAAAGCTCA
>JAFRQN010000004.1 GCA_017428585.1 Bacteroidota bacterium
ATACAACATCTACATTTATTTTCTATACTGTTTCATCTCCAGATGGAAAGACAGATGGTGTGTACTGTCGTGAATTAAACAAAGAATATGCTCCTGAAAAAACTGTAATGACAAAAGAAAATACCAATTTTTCTAATATAGCTTGGAGTACTGTTGTAAACAGATTAGCATTTTTAAGTTCTGCATTGACAGAAAAAGGCAAGCCAGACAAATGCAATCTGCATATTTGGAATGAAAAGACAAACGATATCATAACTCCTGCAACTGACAGCACTTCACCTGATGGCTGGTTCATTCCTGACAAGAATACAGTTGTTTGGGCAAAAGAATATCCTTTGCTTTATTTTGGCTTCAAGCCGTTGTCTGAAAAGGTAGATGATCCTGACGATATAAAATTTACAGAAGAAAGTTTTTATAATCAAGATACATTGTTGGCAAAATCAGAAGTATTTGTATGGCATTGGAACGATCCATACACAATCCCTCAACAACAAAATCAATGGGAAAAATGGCGTCGTGATCAGCATTATGCAGCTGTATATGATGTAAACAAAAACAGTTATATTCAATTGGAAGATACTTTAGTTCCAAATATGTCAATTCCTAACAATCCAGATTATGCTATTGCTTATAGCTACATACCATATAGAAAAGAAACAACATGGTATGGCGATTATGAGGATATATATTGTATCAACTTAAAAACAGGCAAAAAGAATAAAGTTGTTGAACGTATTGAAGAAAATGGAAGTCTCTCCAATAGTGGAAAATATATAGTATATTATAAAGATAAAAATTGGCATTTATACAATACAAGCAGCAATAGTTCTGTTAATATTACTGAAGGTATGGAAAGACCATTCTATGATTTATTCCAAGATGTTCCTTCAAATATATGGAGCTGTGGATTTGGCGGCTGGGTTGATGACGATAAAGGCTTTTTCTTGTATGATAATTATGATATATTCTATTTTGAAACAGCTAATTTGAAGAATTATAAAATATTGACTAAGGGCATTGGCAAAGAAAAAAATATTAAATTCTCTTTGCGCAAAGTTGATGCTAAAATGAAATTTTATAATTCAAAAGATAATATAATAGTTCATGCTTTTGATAAAAGCAAAAAGAACAGCGCTTATTATATTGCTAACTTAGCTAAAGGTACTTTAGAAGAAAAGGTAAAAATGGATAGACATCATTTGCGTGCTGTACGCAAGGTGAAAGATGTAGATAAATTGATATTTACATTGGAACAATATGATGTATTTCCTAATTACTGGATTTCTGATATGCAGTTCAACAAGCCAAAGAGAATTTCTCATTTGAATTTAGACATCAAGGATAAATTTAATTGGGGTACAACAGAATTATTTGAATGGAGCTATAAAGATACTACATTGCAGGGATATATTGTAAAACCTGATGATTACACTTCAAGCAAAAAATATCCTGTATTTGTATATTTCTATGATCAGTGGTCTCCAAGAATGAACATATTTGATATGCCGGGTCTTGGACATCGTCCTATGAATCAAGTTTATATGGATAATTATATAATGTTCTTTGTGGACATTAAATACGGAGTCGGCAGTCCTGGCAAAGATGCGTTAGAATGTATTTTGAGCGGTTGTAGAGCATTGGCAAAAGCAGGTATAGTAGATACAAATAAATCTTGTATTCAAGGTCATTCATGGGGTGGCTATCAAACAGCATATATTGCAACACAAACAGATTTCTTCTCTGCTGCATGCGCTGGCGCTCCTGTCGGCAATATGACAAGCGCTTACAGCGGCATTAGACTTGGTTCTGGTAGAGTTAGACAATTTCAATATGAAGCTCAGCAAAGCAGAATTGGAGGAAATTTATTTGACTCTTTAGATGCGTATATCCGCAATTCTCCTGTTTTCTTTGCTAATAAAGCAAAAACTCCATTATTGATTGGTTTTGGCGACATCGATGAATGTGTGCCTTGGGAACAAGGTGTTGAACTTTATATGGCTATGAGAAGAGCTCAAGCTCCTGCTATAATGCTTCACTATGCAAATGAACCTCATTGGCAGGGCAGATACTGGAATAAATTAGATTATTCTGTAAAAATGAAAGAATTCTTTGATCATTATGTTTTGGGAAAAGAAGCTCCAGAATGGATAACAAAAGGAAAGCCTTATAGAGGCGAAAAATATAAAAAATACTAAAATTATAGTATTATAAACTATTTGTTTTTAAGATGCTTAAATATATTATTATTTAAGCATCTTTTTTTTGTTGTTTGGATTAGCTTTAATGTATTTAATTTATAGTTTTGCAGTATTTTTTGTTATTAAATTAAAAAGTTAAGCAAAAAAAATAAGGTTTTTATCTTAATTTTTACTATTTTTGTTGTTTAAATATAAATTGATACAATGTCAACAGAATATAAATATTTATCTTTAATAGATTCTCCAGACGATTTGCGGAAACTGCCGGAAGAGGTATTGCCTGAATTATGCGAAGAAATACGTAATTTTATGGTAGATACCATCACTAAAATTGGTGGGCATCTGGGTGCAGGTTTAGGTGTTGTTGAGCTTACTGTAGCTTTGCATTATGTCTTTAATACGCCTACGGATAAAATTGTATTTGACGTAGGTCATCAAGGATATCCGCATAAAATTATTACAGGGCGCAGGGATTTATTGCATACAATTAGGCAGAAGGGCGGTATTTCTGGTTTCTTAAAACCATACGAAAGCAAGTATGATGCTTTTGGAGCTGGACATGCAAGCACAAGCATCTCAGCTGCTTTAGGTATTGCTGTAGCGCGTGATTTGCAGGGTGATGATTATAAATCTATTGCTGTAATCGGTGATGGCGCTATGACAGGCGGTTTAGCTTATGAAGCCTTAAATAATGCCGGCGTACAAAATAGGAATCTTTTAGTTATTCTGAATGATAATAATATTTCTATTGACGAAAATGTATCTGCAATTTCTCATTATTTCAATGAATTATATTCTTCGCATAAAATACAGAAATTAAAAGACAATATATATGATGCTTTTGGAAAGGTTGGCGAACGAGGCGATAGGGTACGTAAATTAGTTTCAAGAATATCAGGCGGTGTACGTTCTGTTATTACACCGGGTATGTTGTTTGAAGCATTTGGATTTAAATATTTTGGTCCTATTGATGGAAATAATGTTCATAAGATTATAAAACTGCTGCAGAATATAAAAGAGCTTCAAGGGCCTGTCTTTTTGCATATTGTAACTGAAAAAGGCAAGGGATATGCTTTGGCAGAGAATGATTCTCGGAAACTTCATGCTGTTGGTTCTATAAATAAAACGACTGGATTGCCGCTTGTTTCACGTACAAATACGCCGCAAAAATATCAAGATGTTTTTGGAGAAATTGTTGAGTATATTTTAAATAAAGATAAAAAAGTTGTTGCTATTTCTGCTGCTATGATAGAGGGAACAGGGTTGGAAACTGCAGCCAAAAAGTATCCTGACAGAGTTTTTGATGTCGGCATTGCTGAAGAGCATGCTGTAACATTTGCAGCGGGACTGGCAATTCAAGGCATAAAACCTATAGCTGCTATTTATTCATCATTTATGCAGCGTGCTTTTGATAATATAATACATGATTGCGCTTTGCAGAATTTGCATATTGTTTTTGCGCTTGATAGGGCAGGTATTGTTGGAGAAGACGGGCCAACACATCATGGAGTATTTGATTTAGCGTATTTAAGAATGATTCCTAATATGACTATTATGGCTCCAAAGGATAATCAAGAGCTTTACAATATGATTTATACAGCTGTTTATAATTATGATAATTGCGTTGCAGTCCGCTATCCTCGTGGAACAGGCATAGGTACTGCATCTTTCAGCAAATTGAGATATATACCATACGGTGAGTCAGAAATACTTGAAGAAGGAAAAGATGTTTGTTTAATAGCAGTTGGCAGAATGGTTGATATTGCTCTAAAAACTCGTGAAATATTATTGGAAAATGGTATAAATGCTGGGGTTGTTAATGCAAGATTTGTAAAGCCGTTGGATACTGATATGTTGAATAGCGTTTATAAAAAATATGATTGTATTTGTACTTTGGAAGATGGACAAAAAATAGGTGGATTTGGTGATGCAGTAGTTGAGTATTTTAACAATTATAATATAACAAATAAACAGTTTAATAAACCTATTCATATTTTTGGATATGATGATAAGTTTATAGATCATGGGGCTGTAAATGAATTATTAAAAGATAATGGTTTAGATCCTCAGTCTATAGCTGATAAAATAAGGAATTTATTTAACATTAAATAAATTTAATACTATTAAAATTTTTTTATTTATATATTCCATCGAATAACACCAATTATGGTGTTATTTTTTTATATATTAATTATAAGTATTATTTGAAATTAAAGAAATATTTTTGTATTTTTGTAATATCTTATTTATAAATAAAATATATTTTATATGGATAAAGAACAGCTATTTAAAGCGTTTGTTGTTTCAGAAATAGATGGGAAGCCAAATCGTACTGTTGCAGCAAAAAAAATAAATGAATTACCTGAAAATGATATAATAATAAATGTAAAATATTCCTCCCTTAATTATAAAGACGCCTTGTCTGCTAATTGTCATAAAGGTGTTACAAGACATTATCCTCATACTCCTGGAATTGATTCAGTTGGCGTGGTTGTAGAATCAAAAAGCGATAAGTATAAAGTAGGTGATGAAGTTATATGTATGGGATATGATTTAGGCATGAATACTCCTGGTGGATATGGCGAATATATAAGTGTTCCTGAAGGCTGGGTAATGCCTTTGCCTAAAACTTTTTCCATGCGTGATGCTATGATAATAGGAACAGCAGGATTTACTGCTGCTATCGGCGTAAATGAAATAATCAGTGCAGGCATTACGCCTGATGACGGTCAAGTTTTAGTTACAGGCGCTACCGGCGGAGTTGGTATTTTTGCTGTGGCTATGCTTTCAAAATTAGGTTTTGATGTTACTGCGTCAAGCGGGAAAAAAGAAAAATATGAAATGCTGGAAAGAGCTGGAGCAAAAACTATAATAGGCAGAGAGGAAGTGAATGATACTTCTGAAAGAGGATTGTTGAAATCTAAATGGATTGCTGCTTTTGATACCGTTGGCGGGAATACATTAAGTACTGTTCTTAAATCCATAAAGTATGGTGGTGTTGTTACAAATTGTGGAAATGTTGCTTCTATTAAATTAGATGTTACTATTTTCCCATTTATTTTACGCAGTGTAAGATTAATAGGTATTGCAGCAGCAGAAACTCCAATGGATAAAAGAATAAATATTTGGAAGAAATTAGAAAATGAATTGAGACTTCCTGATTTGGAATATTTAGTAAAGGAAGTTAATTTAGAAAATTTAAATAATGAAATTGAATTAATGCTTGCTGGAAAACAATTTGGTCGAGTGTTAGTTAAACTATAAATATAATTAATTGTATAATAATTTATGCAGCTAAATTCTTATATCGCAATTAATTATACGTAAATTTGAATAATTATTCTAATAAATATTAAGCAAAACAAATGTTTTTCTTATATAACAGCTATATTTTAGGAAGATAATTCTTTTGCGATTGGCATAAAAAAGATGATGAAAAAACTAAAAATTAAAAACCTGTTTTTATTGTTTCTTTTATGTTGCGGAGTTGTTTTTTCGGATACAACAACAAAACATATTGAAAAAACAACAAGACCAGTTGAAGAAGTAATTCCATTGAATTACAAGACAATAAAAACAGATATAAATAATCTTTTGTATAAAAATCAAGGGTTGGCGCAGACTAAATATGGTCTTGCTGTATTTTCTACTGCATTAAACAAATTTATATATACTAAAGATTATCAACAGTTATTAACTCCTGCTTCCAACACAAAGTTATTTACTACATTTACCAGTTTTTATCAATTAGGTCAAGACTATAAATTAACTACTTCGGTATATATTGACGGCGATGTAAAGAAAGGTGTTTTGAACGGAAACATATATATAGTCGGCGGCGGCGATCCTATCTTTAATTTAAATGATTTGGAAAGCATAGCGGCTGCTGTTCGTGATTATGGAATAACTAAAATTAATGGCAATGTATATGGTGATGGAAGTTTTTTTGATGGCGAGACCAATCGTTTTATATACAGCAAAGATAAAGATGAAGTAGAAGCTGTTGCTCCTATAACTGCTTTATCTATTGAAAAAAATATTGTAACTGTTATTGTTACCGCAGGCACTATTCCGGGAAAACCTGTAAATGTTCAATTCAAGCCGGCATCATCTGGATTTATTGTTGCAAATAATGCCACAGTAGCTTCTCTTGATAATAATTTTAAGCAAAATGATAATTATAATAAGTCTGATATTGATGTTTATGAAGAACTCAATTATAATTATTACAATGGAGACAGCTATGATTTGCTGGCAAGACGCACTGTTAATCAAAAGTCGGCTAAAGCTGCCAAACCAGCAGCTAAAAAAGCTCCAACGCCTACAATTAAAATTACAACTTCCGCTCAAGCTGATGGAAAACAATCATTTACTGTTTCAGGAACTTTAGGACGCAATAAAACATACTCATATCAGTATTATATAAAAGATCCTGTTCTTATTGCAACATACGCTTTTAAGGATAGGCTAAATGCTGTTGGCGTTCAAGTTTCAGGCAATGCTGAAAAAAAGGGTTTTATTAAAACAGAAATGAAAAACAAAACTCTTGTTTATGCTTTTAAGAGAGATATTAAAGATATAATAAATACTACCAATAAATACAGCAATAACTATTTAGCGGAATCTTTATTTAAATTAAACGGGGCGGCTGCAGGCAATGATACCAATACAGCGGCAAGTGCAAGAATGGCTACAATAAATGTTTTGAAGAAAATAAATTGTCTGCCAGAAGGGTTTTTGTTAAATGATGGTTCTGGATTGTCTCGAAGAAATCTTGTAACAGCAGAATCATTGGTTAATATTTTATTATATGCCAATAATCATGAATTTTCAGAAAGTTTCCATAAATCATTAAGTATTGCGGGATGTGATGGAACGCTGCTTAAAAGAATGAAAGCGACTCCTGCTGAGAATAATCTGCATGCTAAAACAGGTACTTTGAGAAACGTCAGTTCTTTGGCTGGGTATGTAGATACGAAAACAGGGGATAGATTGGTTTTTGCTTTTGTATTTAATGGCCCTAATGTAGGAAATTACAAATTATTGGAAAATCAAATAGGAGAATTGTTGTCGAATTATTAATATGAAACTGCTTAAACATCTTGAATTAAGTTTAAAAAAAATTATTAATAAATTTATTTTTTCTGAACGCAGGGCGATAAAATGCACTTCGTACAAAAATATTCTTTCAGATACTGAATTTATTAAAAATACTTTTCATATTGATAATATAAATAGTATTAAAATTTTATTGCTAAGGCAGGATAGAATAGGCGATTTATTGATATCAACGCCATTTATAAAATACTTATATCAAAATATGCCTAACAGCCAAATTGACATTTTGCTTGGTCGCGCAAATATAGGAGCTAAAAGCTGTATTGAACAATATCCAGCCAAGATTTGGTGTTATGACAAGAAAATCAGCAATTCCATTAAATTGATAAGACAGCTGAGAAAAGAGAAATATGATATAATTATTGATACATTGGAAGCTGTATCCACTACATCTTCTTTTATTATAAAATATGCCAATCCTAAAATTGCTATTGGATTAGATAAGGAAAAAAGCGGTATTTATGATTATATTGTACCTCTGCTTGATCGATTTAATACGAATATAACGGAACGAACAGCTAATTTATTAATGCCTTTTGGACTTAACATAAATAAATTAGATTTGTCTTTAGATTATAATAATGATGAGTTTGCAAAAAAGAAGAGTTTAATCAAAGATTGTTCTAAATTTAGGTTTGGTGTTAATCTTGCAGGAAGCAGCGAGTCCAGATTTTGGGGAATAGAGAATAATATTAAATTGATTGAGTTTATAAAACAAAAGTATAAAGAAGCGGAGATAAGAGTTTTTGCAACTGATAAATATGATGAAGTTTTAAGCAAATTAAAAGATAAGTTTAATGATATTATAACAGATAAATGCAGTTCTTTTGATGAATTTGCTTTTGAGGTTTCGCTTTGTGATTTTATTATATCACCTGATACGTCTATAGTTCATTTAGCATCGGCATATAAAATACCGAGTGTTATTTTATATATAAGAAAAAATGATATGAAGCATCAACCATGGTATCCATATAAAGTTAATTTTATTTCTATTGAAACCAGCGAGGATTCTATACGAAATATAAAAGTGGAAGATGTTTCAAATGCAGTAGAACAATTATATAAATTAGAGAATTTTAATAATTCTTAATTGAAATAATTGCAATTCTATTGGAATTGAATTTATTTAATAAATTATGATTATAGCTATGCCAATTATATTTAAATTAATATTATTTTTTGCATTTATTGTATTTAATGTAAGCAGTTCAAATTCTGATGATCAGCTGTCTGATAAAGAGTTAGAGCTTTATAATAAAATAGTGAATGAGAATACAAACAGCGATACTAAAAAGTATGGCAAGGAAGTATTTGCTCCAGTTATTGATTCTTTGTTAAAGCGAGGAGTAGATAAAGAATATATAATGAAATTGGTAAACAGCGAGAAAACTGCTTTTAATGACAAATATGTAAAAATTAATGTAACTGGATATTTGAAAAGTTCTGATCACTCACATAATTACAGCAGCAAATCTGTTGAGAAGTCAAAAGAATTTTTGAAAAACAATGATAGTTTATTGAAGGCGGCGGCAAAGAAATATGAAGTATCAAAAGAAGTAATTGTTGCTATTTTGTGGGTAGAAACTAAGTTTGGAACATACGTAGGCAATAATCATCTGCCAAGCGTATTTTTATCGACTGCTTTAGTTAATGAGCCAAAATTTGTACAGCTTAATATAAATGAAATTGACAGCACTAAATACAGCAAGGTAGAGTATAAAAAATTAGTTGACAAGATAAAACAAAGAAGCATTAAAAAATCAAATTGGGCGTTGGAAGAATTAATTGCTATGTATGAAATAGAAAAACAAAATAGGCTTAATTTTGATATTATATATGGTTCATGGGCTGGAGCTTTTGGATTTTCTCAATTCCTGCCGTCATCTTACAATAAATGGGCTGTTGATGGCAACAATGATAATATAATAAACTTGTTTGAAGTAGAAGATGCTGTTCATAGCGTAGCTAATTATCTAAAAGTGCATGGCTGGGACAATAATAATCAAGAAAAACAAAGGAAGGCTGTTTTTGCTTACAATAATAGTACTTCTTATGTCAATTCAGTTTTAAAATTAGCTGAAAAAATAAAAAAATAATAAAAGAAATTATAAAACAAAAATATATATTTGCAATTATGAAAAGAGTTTTGTTGGTTACAGGCGGCGGCGATTGTCCTGGATTAAATGCGGTTATACGCGCTTTTGTTAAGCGTGCATATCAAGAAGATAAAGAATATTGGGAAGTGCTTGGTTCTATACAATCTTTTAATGGATTATTAAAAGAGCCTAATGAAATTATAGAATTAAATCCTAAAGTTGTTTCCGGCATACATGTTCGTGGCGGTACGATATTGGGCACTACTAATAAAGGCAATCCGTTTAAATGGCCTGTGAAGAAATATGACGGAACGGTTGAAATTGTTGATAGGTCTGATGAACTGGTTAAAAAATGCCAGTTATTGGGCATTGATGCAGTTGTTAATATCGGCGGCGATGGTTCTCAAAGAATTTCTCAAGGATTATACAAAAAGGGGCTTCCTGTTATTGGGATTCCTAAAACAATAGATAATGATTTGGCAGCTACTGATTTTACATTTGGTTTTCAAACTGCTGTACAAATTGCTACTGAGGGCATTGATAAGCTGGTTACTACAGCAGCGAGTCATAATCGTGTATTAATCATGGAAGTTATGGGACGTGATGCAGGCTGGATTGCATTATACAGCGCTATTGCAGGCGGCGCTGAAGCATGTCTTATTCCTGAAATACCATACGATATTAACAGTATAATGAAGATGCTTGACAAGAGAATGAAGGGCGGCAAAGGGTTTGCAGTCATTGTTATTTCTGAAGGCGCTAAACCTAAAGACGGCGGTGTATCTTTTATGAAAAACGATGAAATTGGTTATCAGAATATCAGATTAGCTGGCGCTGCTGTTAGACTGCGTGAAGAATTAAAAGCTGCTGGATGCGATTTGGATATAAGAGAAACTGTTTTGGGTCATTTGCAGCGTGGAGGAACGCCTATTGCATTTGATAGAGTATTAGCTTCTCAATTTGGCGTTAAAGGTTTTGAAATGGTTAAAAATGGCGAGTTTGGCAAAATGGTATCTTATCGTCATCCTGATATTGTTTCTGTTTCTTTGGAGGAAGCAACAAGCAAAATGAATTTTGTCTCGCTTGAAGACAATCTTATTAAAACTGCGCGTGGAATTAATATGTGTCTCGGAGACTAAACGATTAATTATATATAAGAACATTATAAAACAAGAATAACTCAAATTCAAATAATAATAAAGAGAACAAACAAAGAGATATAAATTTTTTATATCTCTTTTTCTTTTTTTATCTATATTATTTTATTTATTATTCTGCAAAAAATAATATAAATGCTTATATTTATTAAATATTGTTTATTATTATTTCTTCTATTTTTCGTATTTTTGTAAAATATATGAAAATACATAATTAATAAATTATAGAATTAAAAAATATACTTTTTTATGAAAAGAACATTAATTACATCTGCATTGCCGTATGCAAATGGATATATTCATTTAGGACATTTAGCGGGAGCTTATTTACCGGCAGATATATATGCAAGGTTTTTAAGATTATTGGGCGAGGAAGTGCTTTATGTTTGCGGATCTGATGAGCATGGAGTAGCTATTACAATTAGCGCGGAAAAAGAAAAAACAACTCCTAAAGCTATTATTGATAAATATCATAATGCGAATTATGACGCTTTCAAGAAATTTGGGATGAGCTTTGATATATATTCACGCACTTCAAATGAGCTGCACAAAGAAACTGCTATTGATTTTTTTGAAGTACTGTTGAAAAATGATTATTTGGTAGAGAAAAAGGAAAAACAATTTTATGATGAAAAAGCTAAAATGTTTTTGCCTGATAGATATATAGAAGGCACTTGTCCTAACTGCGGAGCTGAGCAGGCGCGCGGCGATCAATGTGATAAATGCGGTGCATATTATGAACAAACAGAGCTAAAGAATCCTATATCAATGATTACCCATACAAAACCAATTTTGAAAGAGACTACTCATTGGTATTTGAAACTGGGCATGTTCCAAGAAAAATTAGAAAAATATATTGCTGAACATGCTAAGGATTGGAAAGATAATGTTCTTCATCAAGCTAAAGGCTGGTTAAAATTAGGATTAAATGATCGTGCAATAACACGTGATTTGGATTGGGGCGTTAAAATTGACAAGGTGCCGGGTATTGACAAAGAAAAAGCGGAAGGCAAAGTTTTATACGTTTGGTTTGATGCTGTATTGGGTTATTTTACTGCAACTCGTGAATGGGCTGTTCGTGAAAAAGGAAAAGATGTAAATAAAGAAGAATGGGAAAAATGGTGGAAAGACGCTGATACTCAGCATATAGCTTTTATTGGAAAAGATAATATTGTTTTCCATACGATTATGCTTCCTGCTATTGAAATGGCTTACGGCGGCTTCAATCTGCCAACCAATGTTCCTGCCAATGAGTTTTTAAATTTGGAAGGCAATAAGTTTTCCAAATCTAAAAATTGGAGCATTGACTTAAAAGATTTCATTGCTGATTTTAACAACGATGAACAAAGCATTGACGCTTTAAGATACGCTCTTGCATCAATACTGCCTGAAATGAAAGACAGTGATTTTGTATGGAAAGAATATCAAGCTCGTACTAATAATGAATTAGCTGCTATTCTTGGAAATTTCGTAAATAGAACTGTTCAATTTATTCATAAATATATGGGCGGCAGAGTGCCTATTCTTCCTGCTCATTATGAACATTTATCTACTGAGATTCAAAGTCTTTTGGATTATTTTGAAAAGAATAATATTAATTCTTTTGAAGATATAGATAAAGAAAATATAAACAATACTTTAATTCTTAATGATAATGACAAGCTATTGTATTTCTCATTGTGGAAGGGATTAAAGAATATAGAAACGCTTTATAAGAAATTCAGAATTAAAGATGCAGTTATGGAGACAATGAATATTGCCCGCGCTGCTAATAAATACTTTAATGACGAAGAACCTTGGAAGAGCATAAAGAACGATTCTGAAAAATGCCATAAAACATTATTTGTTTGTTCTCAAATAGCTTACGCTCTTTCTATTGCTTTTGCGCCTATTGTTCCTTATACAAGCACTAAAATACAGACTTTGTTGGCGGCTCCTATTTCTATTGGCAGCGCTAATGCGGCAAACAAAACTATTAACTTCTTCAAGAAAGCATTGGAATTTAATGTACAGGGCGGCACTCAATTAATAGAAATGCCTGTTTTGTTTAATAGAGTAGAAGACGATGTAGTGGAAAAACAAGTTGCCAAACTTGGAAATTTGGTTAATAACAGCAATACAATACAAACAGATAATAATGAAATTTCAATAGATGAATTTGCTAAGATAAAATTAAGAACCGCTAAAGTATTGGAAGCTGAAAAAATTAAAAAGTCCAAAAAGCTTTTGAAATTAAAAGTTAAATTAGGCGATGAAGAAAGACAAATTATTGCTGGTATTGCGGAACATTACGAACCAGAATATTTAATCGGCAAAACTGTTGTTATTGTTGCTAATCTAAAACCAGCAAAACTAATGGGAATAGAATCTCAAGGCATGGTGCTTTGCGCAAGCAATGACGGCAAGCTCTGTTTTGTAACGCCGGAAGCTGAAATCAGCGATAATGCGGAAGTTAGATAAAATTAGAAATAAACAATAAATTAAATTTTGAATATATTAATATAAAATTATAATAAAATGGCTGAAAAAATTAAAAATGATCAAGAAATACGCCGTGAAGAGGAAATTAAATTGCTTGAAGAGGCTGGCGTAAATCCTTATCCTTATTATTTCAATAAGACTCATAAGAATATATTTATTTTAAATAATTTTGATGATGCTAAACCAGAAGAATTTAATGATGTAAATATTGCTGGACGTATTATGAGCATCAGACGAATGGGGAAAGCAAGTTTTGTTCATATTATGGATGATACAAGCAAGCTCCAAATATATTTTAGAAGAGATGATCTTCCTGAGTTTTATGAAAATCTTAAAAAATTAGATATCGGCGATATTATTGGCGTTAATGGTTACGTATTCAGAACTAAAACCGGTGAAATCTCCGTTCATGCAAAAAGTGCGGAATTGCTTTGCAAATCACTTACCAATCTGCCTATCGTTAAAGAGGAAATAGATGCTGATGGAAACAAAGTTATTCATGATGCTTTTGCCGATAAAGAACTTAGATATAGAAAAAGATATATTGATTTAATTGTTAATGCTGAAGTTCGTGAAACATTTATTAAACGTTCTAAAATAATTTCTTTTATTAGAAAATATTTTGACGCTAAAGG
>JAFRQN010000132.1 GCA_017428585.1 Bacteroidota bacterium
AATCAAAAAAAAGTTGCACAGAGTACGAAAGAAAAAATTATGATTCTTAAATCAGGAGATTATTATTCAAAAAGAAGAATAGATCGTTCTATTGAATATTTATTGTCTATGGGAACTTTTGAATCTGTTTCTATAGATACGCTTAATCGTGATTATGATCCAAATGATGATACACGTGATTTCGTTATTAGGTGCAATTATAGAAAATTAAAAGAATGGGATGTAGGTTTATTTATTGATCAAACTCAGATTGATAATTTAGTAAATGTGGGTGCTAATGCTTCTATACGGCATAGAAATTTGTTTGGATCTGCGCAAAGAGGCGAATTGTTTGCTAATTTTTCATTTAAGGATCTTAATCATGTTTTGTCTAATTGGCGTTTTCCTGATTATGAGTTTAAATTAGGTGTTAGTTATACGCAGCCTCTGCTTTGGAAGCTGAACAACTCTCGTATTGCTTTTACAACAGGTATGATTTATTCTTTAGAAACGATCAGTGATTTATTTAAGGTGGCATCTTTGTCAATACCTGTTAAGTTTCCTGCAAAGTTGTCAAGAACGAGTTATTTTTCTAATATTCAAATAGAATTTAATTTTGATCGAGAGAATCCTTATAATTATAATTCTGTATTGGGATATGCTTTAGATAGTGCTCGTACTCAGCAGGACACTAATAATATATTAAGAGCATTTACTTTATATGATAATATATATAATTATTTGAATGAACCAGAAACTCATTTGTTTACTTCTAATATATTATCTATTTCTTTAACTGGTGATAATAGAAACCATCCTTTTTCACCAACTAAGGGACATTTTTCTTATATCGGAATTGATGGATTAAATGTATTTTTATCTCATAATTATATTTCTGGTAATGCTAAATATTTTAGAGGTCAATTAATACATAATAATTATATAGATGTATCATCTTTTGGTGTATTAGCATTAAAAGGTAAAATTGGAACTACATATTTGATGGATCAAGAATATGCATTTGTTCCGTTGGAACGTCAATTCTTTGCTGGTGGTGCTAATAGTGTACGTGCATGGAGGGCGCGTGAGTTAAGATACCACAATCCTGAAATACTGGATGAAATAGCAGATGATAACACAAAATATTATATAACCAATTATATTGGAAGCAGAACCTTAATAGAGGGAAGTATAGAATATCGTCGTTGTTTATCTGATATTATGGTTAATCAAAGTTTACAATGGCTAATGAATAATTTATGGACAACTGTATTCATTGATTTTGGAAATGCTTTTGGTTGGTATTATGAAGATAATAATGATAAAGCAATGAATGTAAAATGGTCTGATTATATTACTAAGTTAGCGGTAGCTTCAGGTATAGGAATACGTTATGAAACTCCAGTAGGACCTATTAGAATTGATTTGGCTTTTCCTGTATATGATCCGCTGAAGCAAAGAAGATTTTTTGGCGATTGTACTGTTCATTTTGGAATTGGACATGCTTTCTAATTTATATAGTTGAAGTTAATACTTATTGCATGATAATTAAAAACAAAGATTAATTATTTAACGTAATATATAATTAAATAAAATAGGATATAATAAATTCAATAGAAATGAAATCTATATATTATAAAAATTGTAAAAAATTCACATTATTTATTTATACATTTTGTTTATTGTCTATATTTAGTACTGTTGACCTGTTTGGAATGATACAATGGGCGGATACAATACTTGAGTCTTCTGGAAATTATTATACAAAACAAAAACATAAAAATTGTTATTCTAATAAGCAGATTTTAGGCCCACCGAATGTTATGCCTGATTTTGGTGAATCTGTATGTGCGTGGATGCCAAGAACTATAGGACGAAGTGATTTTATAACAGTAGGTTATAAAGAACCTATGTATGTTCAACAGGTAGCAATATTTGAAAACTATCGACCAGGTGCTATTGTTAAAGTAACTTTATTCGGTGAAAATAAAGATACTTTAATTTATTCTAATTCAAGTCCTAATCCAATGCGAAGCAGGGGAAGAGTATTAAATATAAATATTCCTAAAACCAGCTTTAAGGTTGACAGGCTTAGAATAGATATAAATACAGAAAGATATAGAGATTATTATCAAATTGATGCTGTTGCTATTTCTGATGAAACAAAACGTATTGATTGTAAAATTAATTTATCAAGCGATGTATTAGAAATAGGCGATCCTGAAAATCTTGGAAATGCTATTAATTCGAGATATTCAGAATTGGCTCCTGTGATTGCACCTGATGGTAAAACTTTATATTTTACTCGAGAAAATCATCCTTATAATTATGGTTCTCAAAGTATATGGTTTGCTGAAATGGATACCAATGGTCAATTTAAGCAAGCTCAAAATATAGGCAAGCCTTTAAATACCCGCTATCATTCATTTGCTATTTCCATTTTGCCAGATGGAAACTCTATGCTTGTTGGTAATGTATATCATCCTAATGGTACGCAGTCTGAAGGATTTTCTATGACTTATAAACAAGATGATTCTACTTGGTCTTTCCCTGAAAAAGTGGTTGTAGAAGATTATTATAATAATGCACGAGGCAGTTATTGTCTTGCTTCAAATGGCAGAATACTGCTGCTGTCAGTAGATAGGACAGATGGTTATGGTTCCAACGATTTATATGTTAGTTTTTTGCAAACTAATGGCAGATGGTCAAAACCAAGAAATTTAGGAACTGATATTAATACAGCAGATCAAGAAAATTCTCCGTTTTTAGCAGCTGATGGAGTAACTTTGTATTTTGCATCTGCTGGACATCCAGGATATGGCAGCTGCGATGTATTTGTTACTAAGCGTTTAGATGATACTTGGCAGAAATGGAGTGAACCTATTAATCTGGGTCCTAAGATTAACACACGCGGCTGGGATGCTTATTTTACCGTAACTGCAAGTGGTGATTATGCTTATTTTGTATCAAGTAAAAATCTAAAAAATAATGAAGATATATATAGAGCGAAACTGCCTGCTGAATTGCAGCCTGAAAGCGTTGTACTTGTTTATGGTAAAGTAATTAATAAAAAAACTAATAAACCGATTGAAGCCGAAATTGTTTATGAAAAATTATCGACTGGTGAAATTATAGGTTCTGCACGTTCTAATCCTAAAACTGGCGAATATAAAATTGCGCTGCCTGCTAAAGAGAAATATAGTTTTAGAGCAGAGGCAAAAGGATTTATTCCTGTAAATGAAAATTTAGATTTAATGGAGTTAAAAAATTATTATGAAGTACAGCGTGATTTATATCTTGTTCCAATTGAAGAAGGACAAACAGTACGTATAAATAATATATTCTTTAATACTGGTGAATCTGAGTTGCTGCCTGATTCTTATCCTGAATTAAAACGACTTGTAAAAATACTTAAAGAAAATCCAAGTATGACTATAAAACTATTAGGTCATACAGATAATGTTGGTACAAGCAAGGACAATTTGATACTATCAAATGAAAGAGCGGAAGCTGTAAAAAATTATATAATTGGACTTGGTATTGATGGAAACAGAATTACAACAAAAGGTTTTGGTTTTTCTAAACCTGTTTCTACAAACAAAACAGAAGAAGGCAGAGCATTAAATAGAAGAGTAGAATGTCAAATTTTGACAAAATAATTAATTAGTATATTAGTATAGAAAGATAAATAAATTATGAACATTTTGAAGTTGTGCAGCCGAGTACCTTTTCCGCCTAAAGATGGCGGTACTATTGGTGTTTGGGTGTTATTGGAAAATTTAGCAAAACTGGATAATAATATTGCTATTTTATCTTTAAATACTAATAAGCATTATATTGATCTATCCAAAGAGCGTGATAAAATAAATAATAGTATATCTATATTAGATATACCTATAAATACAGATATAAAATTTTATTCTGCTCTTAAAAATCTATTGTTTTCAAAACTTCCTTATAACTCTGAAAGATTTTATTCAAAAGAGTATATTAAATCTTTAATTGATTTATTAAAAAACAATAACT
>JAFRQN010000133.1 GCA_017428585.1 Bacteroidota bacterium
AGCAGCTGCTCTACAATATTATCGCAGCAACAAGCACCTGCAGGTATACTTGCACATTTATGATATGCAAAAACTGCAATCGGTTTGTTTGAAGTTATAGTAGAACCAGTAAAATCACATCCATAAAATCCACCGCCATCACCTAATTCATCTTGAATATTAATAGCCTGCCACTCATCTAATACAGGTAAGTTAAAGTTACTTCCAACTTTGTGATTGTTGCCAGAAGTTGTACAGCCAGAATTAGCACCTACGTTTTTACTTCTTAACTTAACTTGTACTTTAGTACCTTTTTGAGGAGCACCAACAATAAAACCTGTATGAACTGTATCTTGATAAACAGAAGAATATGTTAATTCACGAGTTTTCCATGAACATTGAACATATCTTGTACCTAAAGCATTCACAGGAAGTACCATGTAACCATCAGCAACGGCATTACTATGAGCACCTAAATATACCATAATAGGTTTATCTGACCATATTTTAAGAGCCAAGTCTTCTGGCTCTTCATCGCCGCCGCCAAGTTCCCAATCTTTTGGCACTTGCTGCTTAACTATAGAATAAGGTTTAGTAATATATAAACTGTTTATAAGACCTAAATTATTAGGCATCTCTATATATACAGCACACGGTTCACGAGAACCTATATAAATTTCACTGTTATAATTACCACCTTCTACAAATATTGGTGGAACTACAACGAAATACTCTGTACCGAGTTGCGCTTCAAGCAATTTGCTTTCAAGTTTAGCCCTTAATTCTGGATTAATTACATCATTTTCAGTTTTGTAATTTCCAGCATAAGTATTGATTGTCACTAATGCCAAAAGCATGACAACCAACAAACTAAATCGTCTTAAAGTATTCATGTCAATTTCCTTATGCTAAATTTTTAAATTTATTTTATTATTAATATTAAATTCTTTGTTATTTATTTTGATAAGTACTATATAAAATTGGAATAATCACAAATTAAGATTCAATCTTAAATTCGATTAAATTCAATATTAATATCTTTTAATTACTTTTAGTCATGAAAATACATTTTTATACATTTTTAAATTACAAAAAATTTAATTATTATCAAAAAATTTTTAAAATATTTTTATAAACAATTCGTAAAAAAATTGATAATAATATAGAAAAATATAGGTTTTATTAGAATTTATAGATATTTAACTCAATATAAAAAAAATACCCTCTTATTTAGAATAAGAGGGTATGGTATTTTTATGATTTATTGCTATTTATTTTAAATTATTTTACAATAATCAATGATTGTTTTGTCTCATAAGGTCCACTCTTCATTATTATAACGTATGAGCCTGAACCTAAATCTGAAACATTTACTGTTTTACTATATTGTCCTGCTGTTTCTGAATCATTTACTATTTGTCTTACTAATTCACCAGCTGTATTATATAGATTTATTATTACATCACCATCTAAACCTAAACTGTAATTAACTGTTAATTCTGTACCATTAAATGGATTTGGTGTGATTGGTGATAAGATATAATTAGAATTGCTTACTACTATATCTCTTAAATCTTCAGCACATATTTCGTATGTAATCCTGCCTGGATTATTTGTGCTGCTTATACATGTGGTTCTTTCTCCAAAACTAATATCTGATAATTCCATCGGTATTTCTTTTGTATTTGATGCTAATACTATTGTGTTTATATCACATATTTTACCATCTCCAAGCAAAGAATTACCACTGCCTGATACTCTTATTTTCCCTGTCTTATAATCTGATTCTTTTATTGTAAAGTTCCAGCCATTTGAACCTGATACACTAGATATTCTTGCTGTATTTGGTTCTATATTTATAGTAAACTCTATGTTCTTTATATCTGCGTGTGCATAACTATAGAATGGATCATTTGTACCTAATGTCATGGTTACAGGCATTGCTATCATTTCACCTGCTGTTCTATTAAGTATTTCTGTTAATGATAAATTAACTGGTATAATCAATGATCTTGCTGTAATTTCTGCTTCGCTTGTACCCATGTTAGTGTAGATTTTAGCTGCTGTAGATAAATCACCTATCTTTTCTGTTCTGCCTGCTACAAATCTTACTTGTATATTTCTGCTCTCTTCTGGTTTTATCGTTAATGGCAAGGTTGTTAATAACTCAAATGCTCCATCATATTCTTTATCTACATCTACTAATATACTATCTACAACTAAATCGTTTGTTGTACTTTCATTATAGATTACAAATTGTCCTACTGTATCAATACATCTTGTTACTGTTCCATAGCCTATATTACTGTTATGGAAGCCTATATCAAATGTTGTACCTTCTACCAATGTATCTGTGGTAATTATTGGATGTTCCTCTGGTCCAAGTTTAGCATCGTTTTCTACTAATACTCGAACTACTCTTGATACTGGATTTGTACTCTGTGGTATAAACTTAACTTTATATACTATAGAATCATTCTTGCCTATGTAACTATTATCATGAGAATCTATAGATGGTGTAAATGTGAAATCCTGTGGTTGGTAGTTGCCTGATGCAAGTGATATTGATTTTATATATAATTTTGATGTTTCACTTGTATTGCGTATAACAACTGTACCTTCTTCTTCACATTCAGCACCTAACATGGTTAATGGGAATTGATAACCAGTTGTAGATATTTTTGGCAATATACCTTTACCTTCTAATAAACTATAAACTGTATTATCTTTAACGCCTGAATTGCTTTCAAAATTAACATAGAATTTTACTGCAACAGGTGTTGTTCCGTATGGTTCATATTCTGATTGTGGTATAAACTCTACATCAATATCTAAATATTTAGGTTCTTCTGTACCATCTTCTGGATATACTACTTTGCCTTCATAAAATGCTACATTTGGAATTCTATAAGATTTATCAGGTGATACTAATGCGCCTGATGCATCTTTTGTCCATGAATCTAAATTATTTACAACCTCTTTTACTGTTAAAGAAGTATTACCAGAGTTTGTCAATCTTATGGTTGCTCTATTTTCTGTAAGTACTCTTCTTTCTTCCCAATTATAGCTTGTAATTTGTGGACCTGGTTGAATACCTTCACCTCTAATTATAGCATAATCCTTTCTACGTGGATCTAATGTTGAATCAGCTGCATTTGACACAAAATACAATTTAGTTTCATAAGGTATTTTTTCCGATGGTAAGAAATAAATGTTTCTTACAGTTTTTTGTGTACCCTGCTTTATCTTCCAAGGCGTTTCCAAAGATACTGTATCTGATGTAGGATAAGGTTCATAGAAGAATGGTCCATTCTTTGGATCTTGTTGTGTTTCAAAATAATAACCTGTTACAACTAACTCTTCTGTACCATTATTAGTAATTGTTATATTAAC
>JAFRQN010000134.1 GCA_017428585.1 Bacteroidota bacterium
ACAACATTTCCAAAATGTTGGTTTTCCAACTGCTGCGCTAAAAGCATTTTCTTAATTTCGTCTCTAACTTCCAATTTTAATCTATTGATAGATTTCTTATATACAGCTTCTATTCTTTCTATAGAGCCAAAATAATTTAATAAATCATTTTGATAAATTTCCCATCTTTCTTCTACAATATCATCCGATACAGTAATAGAATCTTCTTCTGCTTTTGTAATAAGTATTTTTCTATTAATTAATTCATCTAAAACTGACTGTCTAAGCTTTTTATCGGTAATATCTATTGATTTGTCCCGTTCTGCCATCAACATTATTTCACCCTCTAATGTTGATTTCATAATTATTTCATTGCCGACAATAGCAACAATCATATCTATTGTTTCGCCAGAACGAAGCTGAGGAACTGCAGCAGACAAAGAACTGCTCCAAAACTCAATATTTATTATAAATAACAGAATTAGAATTGTTTTTAATTGTATTGTTTTATGTATTTCTTTCATCATTATTATTTAATTATTAATTTGCTTAATATTAAACTTATTTTCTATAATTATAGATAAATAATATAAACTACAAAGATACAAAAAAAATACGAATTATTTGTATTTCCAATTACAAAATAATTTGTTATTTGTTATTTTTTTTTACTATTTTTGTAATTTGTAAATAAATTAGATATTTTAATTACTTTCGTATATAAATGATGAATAATACAGAGAAAAAATACTATCCTATTTGGATATCTGAATTGACATTAGAAGAAAAAAAAGAACAACAGGAAATAAAAAATAAATATAAAATTCCAAATCACATTGCTGTTATAATGGATGGAAATGGACGTTGGGCAAAGTCTAAAAATTTACCAAGAATAAAAGGACATGAAGCTGGTATAGTAAATGTTAAAGAAACGATAAAAACATGCTGTGAACTTGGAGTAAAATATCTAACTTTATATACATTTTCTCATGAGAATTGGCAGCGTCCTCAAGATGAAGTCGATACATTGATGGAATTATTGGAAGTTTATTTGCAGTTAGAATTAAACGAATTAAATGCAAATAATGTAAGAATGCAGTTTATAGGCAATTTGGAACGCTTGCCGGAAAAGGTTAGAAAACAAATAGATATCTGTAAAAATACAACAAAAAACAATACAGGTATGACTTTGATTTTAGCTTTAAGCTACAGCAGTCGTTTAGATATTGTAAACGCAGCAAAAAAAATAGCTAATTCAGCAAAAGAAAATAGATTAAACATTGATGATATAAACGAAAATATCTTTTCTCAATTTTTATCTACAAAAGACATCCCTGATCCAGATTTGTTAATTA
This sequence comes from Bacteroidota bacterium, assembly GCA_017428585.1. Classification (GTDB taxonomy): domain Bacteria; phylum Bacteroidota; class Ignavibacteria; order Kapaibacteriales; family UBA2268; genus JAAYTD01. Next base: position 1,335 of record JAFRQN010000134.1, read on the forward strand.
GAACAAGCGGCGAGATGAGAATCAGCAATTATTTATTATGGGAAATTGCTTATTCTGAATTATATATAACAGATATTTATTGGCCTGAATTTACTCATGTAGAATTATACAAAGCAATAAAAGATTTTTCTAATAGAGAACGCCGTTTTGGAAAAACGTCTGAACAATTAGAAAAATAAAATTATTCTAATACATAATTTATTTTAATAATTTATTTGTATTTATATAATGAACGAGACATTGTTATTAGTAATTTTTGCTGTTGTTGTAACAATAATGTTATTGTTGGATTTAGGTTTATTTAACAAGAAAGAGCATATTGTTTCAACAAAGGAAGCTGGTATTTGGACGATAGTATGGATTTCAATTTCTTTGCTTTTCAGTGTATTTATTAATTTTGAATACAGCAGCGAAAAAGCATTAGAATTTTTATCGGCTTACTTAATAGAAAAATCGCTTTCATTAGATAATATATTTGTATTTGTTCTAATCTTTAGCTTCTATAAAATAGAAGATATACATAAGCATAAAGTACTGTTTTGGGGTATATTGGGCGCAATAGTTTTTAGAGCAATATTTATCTTTTCAGGTTTATGGCTGATAGAATTAACATATCTTCCTGAAGTTGTTATTTTCGGAATGCCTGTCCGATTCAATATACTATTAACAATATTTGCAGTTATTTTGATTGTTGCAGGTATAAAATCATTTAAGCCTGACGAGAAAGAAGAAAAAGATTTTGGAAATAATTTTGTTATAAGATATATAAAAAAATTATTCCCTGTTACAGACAACTGCGATTCCGGCAGATTTATTGAGAAAAAAAATGGAATAAAATATATAACGCCTTTATTATTAACAATGGTAACAATAGAACTTTCTGATGTAGTTTTTGCTGTCGATTCTATTCCTGCAATATTCGCTATATCAAAAGATCCTATAATCCTATATACATCTAACATTTTTGCTATATTAGGATTAAGAAGCATGTTCTTCTTGTTGTCAAATATAATAAACTATTTCAGCAGCTTAAAACAAGGTATTGCTGTAATTTTAATTTTTATAGGAATAAAAATGTTAATAGATGACTTCTACTCTATTTCTTCTTTAACATCTTTAATTGTAATAGCTGGAATTATATTTATTTCAATAATATTATCTTTAATTAAATCAAATATTCAAATAGAAATAAAAAATAAGTAATTGTATTTATAAATTCAAATATATTTTAATATGAGTATAGAAGGCAAAAATGTTATTATAACAGGCGCTTCTGCTGGAATAGGCGAAGCATGCGCTAAATTATTTGCAAGAAATGGTGCAAATTTAATTCTTACTGCACGTAGAATCAATAAATTAAATGAATTAGCTGATTCTTTAAGATCTGCCTATAATGTGAAAGTACACACTATAGAGATGGACGTAAGAAATTTTGATGAAGTTAAGAAAAAATTTGAAAATCTGCCAGCTGAATTTAAAACAATAGATGTATTAATCAATAATGCAGGCAAAGCATTAGGAGTAGAAAAAATTCAAGACGGCGTTTTATCAAATTGGGAAGAAATGCTTGACACCAACGTAAAAGGCTTGCTTTATGTATCTAAAATAATTATTCCAATGTTGATTAAACAAAATCATGGACATATTATCAATATTGGATCAATCGCAGGTCATGAAGTATATCCTGGCGGAAATGTATATTGTGCATCAAAATTTGCTGTACGCGCTATTTCTAAAGGAATGGGCATCGATTTATCAGGATATAATATAAAAGTTACAAGTATAGATCCGGGTATGGTTGAAACAGAATTTTCATTAGTAAGATTCGCAGGCGATGAAGAAAAAGCTAAAAATGTTTATAAAGGAGTTGATCCTCTTGTAGGCGATGACATAGCTGATATAGCATTATTTGCTGCTACTCGACCAGAACATGTTGATTTGCGTGAAATAGTTGTTACGCCAACTGCTCAATCATCTGCAACAATCGTACACCGCAAGTAATTATTATAATCAACATTAATATCTATAAAAAAGAAATATATTAAATATAATATATTTCTTTTTTTATTTATTGTCAGCATCTATCTCATACTTATTTTCTTTTATTATATTTTTTATTGATATTAATTTTATCAAAGAATATACAAAAGAGAGCAGCAGACAAAATATGATTACAAAAAATAAAGATTTAATAGAATAAAAATTTATTACATAATCTCCTATTGAAATATCTTTTGGCGAGTTTAGAAAATTTAGTGTTATATATATTACAACCAAAACAAACCACCATTTTACAGTTTGCTGGAACAAATACTTCCTTTTTCCTTTTTTGGTCTTTAATTCTTCTATATTATATTTTACAGTCCTCATTATTTTTTATTAATAACCAGTATTTTCTTTTCTTCGTTTTTAAACCAAGGAAAACCTATAAAATCTATTTGAATTTCCTGTATATCCAGCTGCGGATACTTTGCTTTTGCATCATTTATTTCTTCTTCTAAATTTCCGCCTTTATAAAATACAAATTTGCCTTTATCTTTTAACAATGGCAGAGTCCAATCAATTAAAACAACTGTTTTAGCAACGCCACGGGCAAAAATAAAATCAAAGTGTTTTTTATATTCTTTTTTTTCTGCCAATGCTTCAACCCGACCATATTCAAAATTAAAATTACGCAGTTCCGTATGCAGAGCAAAAATTTCAGCAATTTTTAGCTTTTTTCTAATAGAATCGCATAATGTCATATATATATCAGGATTAGCAATTTTCAATGGAATGCCGGGAAAACCGCCGCCGGTACCAAAATCCAAACAGCGTGCTTTGGAAGGAATATCAATATATTTTAACATCGAAAGCGAATGCATTATATGTCTTTCTAAAAGATTTTCCTCATCCTGTCTTGAAATTAAATTAACTTTTGAATTCCAGTATTTCAATTCCTTATGCAGACGCTTCATTTGTTCTATTTGTTCAACATCAAGAATTATATTATTTGAAGATAATATCGTCCAAAATTCCGTTATTTCCATATCCTAAACAATTATAACAGGTTTTTATTTAAAATATCTGATATTTGCTTTAATGTATCATCTATTACATTATTTACAACAACATAATCAAAGTCTTTGCCTATATTCATTTCCATCTCTGCTCGGCTTAACCGTTTTTCTATTTGTTCAATGCTTTCTGTTTTTCTATTGACTAATCGACTTTTCAATACTTCTAACGAAGGCGGCATTAAAAATATTAATATAGTATCATCAGGATATTGCTTTTTTATAGAACATGCGCCTTTTACATCTATATCAAATAAAAGACATTTATCATTTTTGAATGCTCTTTCTATTTCAGAACGCAAAGTACCATAATAATTATCAAATATTTTTTCGTACTCTACAAATTCATTGTTTTGTATTTTATTTTCAAACGTTTCTTTATCTAAAAAATGATAATGCACACCATCAATTTCACCTTCGCGTTTTTCACGCGTTGTGGCAGAAATTGAAAATTGAACATTATAATATGTTTTTAAGATAAACTTAGAAACAACAGTTTTGCCTCCGCCGCTTGGCGATGCAATAGCAATTATCCTTTTTTTTGACATAAAATATCTTTTTATTTAATAATTTTATAAATTATTGTCATGCATTAAAATTTCTTTTGCAAGTTCTAAATAATTTGCAGCTCCTGAACTTACTGCATCATATAATATTGCAGGTTTGCCATGACTTGGCGCTTCTGCTAAACGCACATTCCTATGGATAACCGTTCCCATCACTTTATTGCCAAAATGACGCTTTACTTCCTCCATTACTTGAGCTGATAATCTTAGTCTTGCATCATACATTGTCAACAAAACACCTTCTAATTCTAAATTTTTATTAAGACTTTGTCTAACAATAGATATAGTATTTAATAATTGTCCTAATCCTTCAAGTGCATAATATTCACATTGCACTGGAATCAA
>JAFRQN010000135.1 GCA_017428585.1 Bacteroidota bacterium
AAAAGGATAATGAGGAATTTTATTTTCATTGCAATAATGAGCTAACTGTTTTTTAGCAAAAATAATATCACAATGCTCTGCTGCACAAAAATCAGTCATACCATCACCAATATAAACTAAAATATCATCATCAGCTGAATTATTTAATACAACATTTCTTTTACAAGAAGCTGTTGAACAGGTACAAGATTCCACAGAACCAAAAAACTTAGGAATAAATTTATTATCAATATAGAGCATTTTATTGCAATAAATTTTAGGATTATTTATAAGATTTAAGCTGTTAATTATAGGATTAATATAAATATCATAACCATCGCTTACAATAGTAAAATTATAATTATTGCGATGACAGTAATTAACAAAATTTACAAAATAAGCATCAACTTCCTGCGACAAAGCAAAATTAGTTATTATCTCCTTTGTGATTGAGGCTGGAATAGAACTGCATAATTTTATATTTAATTCACGACAATTAAATTTACCATTAATATAGTCATTCCAGTATTTATGATAATCGCCGAATGTAAGGAACATAGCGTTCCCTACATCCTGCATAGTAATAGTATCATCAAAATCACAAAAAATAGATAACTGCATAATTAATAATGATTACTGTAATTTAAAATGTAAAATTATGTTTGGAAGCAGTTGTATCCAAATTAAGAGTATCATTTATATTATTATCCTGCTGATTTTTCTCTTTATATTTTTCTTGAACAGATTGATTTTTTTTATAATTATACAATGAATCAAAATCTCTCATATCCTCGTTAAATTCTTCATAGCCTTCTTTCATTTCTCTATATACATTATAGTATGTACAACTGTTCAAAAAAAATATTAAGCTGAGCATTAAAATTAATTTCCTAAACATCATTAAAACTCCTCAACTCAAAATGTTTAAGTATATAATTAATCCCGCTATTTATTTTTTAATGGATATTTAGGAACTGCAGGGATTTGAGTCTTAGGATTTGTTGGAATCAATTCATATATCTTCTTTATTGCAAACAATAGCTGTTCGTCAATACCTTCATATTCTTTACCAGGATGATTATCTACTTCTATATCAGGAATCATACCTACGCCTTCCAACTCCCAATTACCGCTTTTAGCGCCAAAATTAGCAACTTCAGGTTTGTTTATAGAACTTCCGTCCAATAATGGCAAAGAACCATAAATACCAACTACACCACCCCAGCTTCGTTTTCCAATAACTGGTCCAAGATTTAACTGTTTAAATTGGAATGGGAATAAATCACCGTCAGACATTGACTGTTCATTAATCAAGCAAACAATAGGACCTGTCATAACAGCATCTGGATTAGTACCAACAACAGATGAATTTCTACCTATTTTAGCAATAACAAGTTCACGTTTTAATCTTTCTATTATCATAGGAGAAACATTGCCGCCTCCATTATATCTATCATCTATTATCAAACCATCACGTCTTGTCTGAGGATAAAATTGTTTTGCAAACCAATTAAGACCATTATCAACCCCCATATCAGGCACGTGTATATAAGCAATGCGTCCATTTGTAATAGAATCTACAATATGTCTTCTTTCTTCAATCCAGTTAAAATATCTTAAGTCATCTTCACGAGCAATAGTTTTTACATAAATTTCACGTGCATTTGATGCTTTTGAATTACTGGATATTTTCAATGTTACAAATTTATTCGCTTTATTGACAAGATATTTATATGGATTTACTTCTGGAGTTAATTTAATTCCATCAATTTCTAAAATATAATCTCCAACCTTAACGTTTAATCCTGGTTCAGTCAGCGGAGAACGTAAAGAACCGTTCCAATTTTCACCTTTTAATATTTTCTTTATTCGATATGCTTTTGCTGAATTGTCAAGTTCCAAATCAATACCCAACAAACCAATACCAACTTTTTTTACAGAAGGCATTTCACCACCAGTTACGTAAGCATGACCTGCATTCAACTCACCTATCATTTCACCTATAATATAAGTTAAATCGCTGCGGTGGCTGACGTATGGAAGCAATGCTGAATATTTTTTATACATCTGATCCCAATCAACACCATGCATATTTTTATCATAGAAGAAATGCTTAAAGTGTCTCCATGATTCAGTAAATACTTGCTTCCATTCAGCTTGTCTATCTAAATTCATCTCTAAAGAACTTATATCTAATTTACCATCAGATGTACTGAATTTATCAACCGATTTATTAATATAATAATCCCTATTGCTTCTAAACATCACGTTTTTGCAGTCTGGAGTAAACGCAAATGCAGAATAATTTCCAACTTCAACTTCCTTCATATTATTAAAGTCATAATAATAAAGGTTTCTCTTTGAATCTCTGGAAGCTATATAATATAATTTATTGTCTTTTGCTGCTGTTAAACCATAATACTCACCACGTTTTAGTGGAAGCACGAATATTCTATCAATTATATTATCTACATCTATTCTAATATTTGAAACTTCATCAGTTTTGTTATTAGAAGATTCTTTATTTTCTTTTTTGCTATCTGCAATGTTAGAATTATCATAATCAATACAGTTCAAGAAAGGTGATTTCAATGTATCTTGTAAGCAGAAACCATAAATACGTGTTAGGTTAAAATATGCAAAATTCCATTCAATTTCACTAACAACAGCATTAAAATCTCTATCAGAAACAAAGAATAAATACTTTCCATCTTTTGAAAATTCAGGATTATTGCAGCTGTAAAAATCGTTAGTAATTTTATATGTTTTATTTTGTTCAAGAGAATATAAGTTTATTACACTCATTGAAGTATTTTCGTCTGTAAAAGAATAAGCAATCCATTTGCTGTCAGGCGACCATACAGCATCTCTTACTGCATAAGTTTTTGAAGTAAATATAATTGTTTCTTTCTTAGATGAAATATCTATAAATGATAAATTCCTCATATTATCAGAATTAATCAATTTCTTTCCATCAGGCGACCAAGTTATTCCATATCTATAACATTTTGTATTTTTTGTTAATTGAGTTTCATCTGTTCCATTAGGCTTAATGATATAAATTTCATTTTCGCCAGTTTTATCAGAATTATAAGCAATCCATTCACCAGTTGGAGACCATGCAGCGTTGCGTTCATGTACTCCAGAAGTATTTGTGATATTATGAGCTATACCATCTTTTACAGGAACAACAAAGATTTCACCTCTTGCATTAAACAAACCTCTTTTTGCATCAGGAGAAACATCAAAAGTAGAAATGCGGTTTGAAACATTAATAATACTTGGACGAGCAGTAATGTAATCATCAATTATTTTAATGTTAATAGGTTTTACTTCTTCATTAGCTAAGGACATTGTATAAATGATGCCGCCATTTTCAAAAGCAATATGAGAATGTCCCAAAGAAGGGAATTTTACATCATAATCATTGAAATTGGTAATCTGTCTTGTTTGCTCTGTTGTTAAATCATAGCAATACAAATTCATTGTATTAGTTCTATCACTTAAATAATATATTTTATTTCCAGCCCACATAGGAATGATATCTTGTGCAGGATTATTAGTAATATTTTTTAAGTCTTTTGTCTTGAAATCATAAATCCATATATCGTCTGCTTGTCCACCGCGGTAACGTTTCCAAGTTCTATATTCACGGAATATTCGATTATAAGCCATTTTATTTCCATCTTTAGAAAGATGACAGAAACCGCCGCGAGGAACAGGAATATCAATAGGAAGTCCATATCCAGAAGCAGATGTTCTATATAATTTACCAGTCAATACATTCCAAGATTCCATTCTTGAACGATAAATAATATCTTTACCATCAGCACTCCAGTGCATTATAATTTTATCAGGCCCTTGTCTATCGGCAACATTAGGAATATCCATAGAATATGTTACTCTAAAAGGCACGCCGCCATTCTTAGATATTGTATATATTTCAGGATTGCCGTCATATTCTCCAATAAATGCTATTGTTTTGCCGTCTGGAGAAAAACGAGGCATTTGTTCAATACCTTCTGAATTGGTAATGCGGGAAGCATAACCACCCTCAATAGGAGCTACATAGATATTTCCTGCATAATTAAATGTTACACTTGTTTCTGAAGTATTTGGATAACGAAGCAATTTTGCTTCATCATCAATTGCATCTGCAGCATATAATGATGCTGTAAATACTAAAGATAAAACTAAAGCCAAAAATGATTTAT
>JAFRQN010000020.1 GCA_017428585.1 Bacteroidota bacterium
AATCACTTGCTATAGTAGATGAACTTCTGCAAAAAACCAAACAAGTTGGATTAACCCGTCCACGAGTTGAAGGATTAAATAATGCAGAATGGATTTTATTGGATTATTTTGATGTAGTAGTTCACGTTATGCTAAAACCTATAAGATCATTTTATAAAATAGAAAAACTATGGGCAGATGCTAAATTTTATAAATTCAATGCAGAAACAGAAAAATTAAATAAATTGAAACCAACAGACACAGTAAAAATTCTAAATTCAATATAATAATATAATCAACTAAAAATAACAACAATATATATAATGAACAATAGCTATTTAACATCTATTTTTACAAACTGTATAAATAAATTATCTATAGACATAGATTTAACAGAATTGCAGTTTGATACGCCGAAAGATATTAAGCATGGCGATTTATCAACTAATATAGCTATGCGATTAACTAAAAAGCTCAAGAAATCTCCACATCTTATTGCACAAGATATAATTGATAATTTAGAATATGATAAAGATCTAATTGAAAATATAAGTATTGCAGGAGCAGGTTTTATAAATATTAAATTTACTAATAAGTATTATCAGCAGGAACTGCAAAAGATATACTCAGCAGGCGATGAATACGGGAAAATAGATATATATAAAGGCAAAAAAATAAATGTAGAATATGTTAGTGCTAATCCTACAGGTTTGCTACATCTTGGTCATGGACGAAATGCAGCTATAGGAGATACATTAGCAAATATTTATCAATGGTGCGGTGCTGATGTAACCAGAGAATATTATTTTAACAACGCCGGCAATCAAATGAATAATTTAACAAAATCTATATATGCACGTTATATGCAGATAATAGAAGATGAAAATTTTCCATTCCCAGAAGATGGATATCACGGCAGTTATGTCAAAATAATAGCAGAAGAATTGGTAAAAAAATATGACAAGCAATTAACAAATATTGAAGATAAAAATACTTTTAAAACTATAAAAGATTTTGGTGAAAGCTGGTGTTTTGACAAAATAAGAAAAACATTAGATAAAATGAATGTCCATCAAGATATATTCTTCAATGAAGATTCTTTATATAAAGATGGAAAAATAGTAGATGTATTATCAGAACTAAAAGAAAAAGATCTAAGCTATGAAAAAGAAGGTGCAACATGGTTTGCATTATCTAAATTAGGCTTGGAAAGTGATAGAGTTATTGTAAAATCAACAGGTGAACCTACTTATAGACTGCCAGATATAGCATATCATAGAGAAAAATTAAAAAGAGGCTACGATTTAGTCGTAGATTTATTCGGTGCAGATCATATAGCAACAGTTCCAGACGTATTGGCAGGTGTAAAAGCATTAGGTTTTGATGTCAATAAAGTTAAAGTTATTATACATCAATTTGTAACTTTAATGGAAAATGGCGAACAGGTAAAAATGTCAAAACGTACAGGCAAAAGTTATACATTGGACGATTTATTAGATGAAGTTGGTGCAGATGTTGTACGATATTTTTTAATTATGCGCAGCGTCAATACTCATTTAGAATTTGAATTATCTATAGCAAGAGAACAAAGCGATAAAAACCCTGTATTTTATTTGCAATATGCACACGCAAGAATATGCTCTATTTTAGAAAAACTTAAAAACGAAAATATAGATTTAACAAAAATTAAAAATGCTGATCTATCTTATTTAAATGATGATTCAGAAATAAAATTAATAAAAACTCTAATTTTATTTCCTCAAATGCTTCAAATTGCAGCAGAAAAATCAGAACCGCATATTTTATGCGAATACTTAAAAGATGTTGCAGCAGCATTTCATGTATTCTATCATAACTGTAGAATAATAGGATCAGAAGAAAACATATTAATAAGCAGATTATTATTATCAAATGCAGCAAAAACAGTTCTAAGAAATGGTATGCGTATATTAGGCGTATCGTATCCAGAAAAGATGTAATACACAGCAGATAATATGTTTTAACAAACAGATAACAAAAAAATATAATAAATTTTATTAAAATAATTAAGTAATAACTTTAATATATTAAGTATTATGAACTACAGAATTATTTCAGCTGAAGAAGCTGCTCAATTTGTCAACAATGGAGATGTTGTTTCTTTTAGCGGCTTTACTCCAGCAGGTACTCCAAAAGCTATTCCTGTTGCTATAGCAAATCGTGCTGCAGCAGAACATAAAGCAGGTCGTGAATTTAAAATTGGTGTTATTACAGGTGCATCAACTGGTCCATCTGTTGATGGTGCATTAGCAAAAGCAAATGCTATATTATGGAGAACACCATATCAATCAAATCCAGATTTACGTGCAGGTATGAATAATGGTGAAATACCATTTATAGACCAACACTTATCACATACACCACAATTTATGAAATATGGTTTCTTAGGAAAAATCAACATAGCTATTGTGGAAGCATGCGATATATCAGATAATGGTGAGATTATTCTTACTTCAGCTTGCGGTACCATTGCAACAGGTTGTCAATTAGCAGATAAGATTTTAATAGAATTAAATAAAAGACATCCTAAAACTTTGCGTGGCATTCATGATATTTATATACCAGAACAACCACCTTATAGAAGAGAAATTCCTATCTATACTCCATCAGATAAAATAGGAAAAGAATATATAAAAGTAGATCCTAATAAAATTTTAGGTATAGTTGAAACTGATTTATCAGATGAAGTAAAACCATTTACTGCACCAGATGAAACAACTCAAACAATTGGAAACAATGTTGCAGAATTTTTAAACAATGAATTAAAAATTGGACGTATACCTAAAGAATTTTTACCAATTCAATCAGGTGTCGGCAACATTGCCAATGCTGTTCTCGGTGCATTAGGAGAAAATCCAGATGTTCCTGCATTCTCAATGTACACAGAAGTAATTCAAGATGCAGTTATAGGATTAATGAAAGAAGGAAGAATCAAATTTGCCAGTGGTTGTTCCTTAACAGTCAGCCCAGAATGCTTAAGTTCTGTTTATGATGACATGGAATTCTTCCATCCAAGATTAGCATTAAGACCACAAGAAATATCAAATAATCCAGAAATAGCACGTAGATTAGGTATTATTGCAATTAATACTGCTATTGAAGTTGATATATTTGGTCATGTTAATTCTACTCATATACTTGGCAGAAAGATGATGAACGGTATAGGCGGCAGCGGCGACTTTACACGCAACGCTTATATTACTATTTATACTTGTCCTTCTGAAGCTAAAGGCGGAAAAATTAGTGCTATTGTTCCAATGTGTTCACACATTGATCATACTGAACATGATTCTATGATATTTGTTACAGAACAAGGTGTTGCTGATTTACGCGGCAAAGATCCTAAACAACGTGCAATTGAAATAATAGAAAAATGTGCTCATCCTGATTATAAACAATTATTATGGGATTATCTAAAAATGGGCGGCAAAGCTCATACTCCTCATACACTTGCTAAAGCATTCAATATGCATGTTGAATTTGAAAAATCAGGCGATATGAGAAATACAACATTCTAAAATATATAAACTATTATATATTTACAATGTCAATTTATAAAAAAACCTCTCATTATTGAGAGGTTTTTTTATAATGTTCATTTATAATTACTGCAAATAATTTTTACTTATATAATCTAATTCTCGTTTTACAAATTCTCTTTTTTCATTATTATATAAAAGTCCTTTATAATTACCTGTACCCAATATAAGCTTGGATTTAATAGTATAATTAATATCTCTATAAATAATTCTTTGATATAATTCAGGCTTTAAAACTGTAGATAAATCATAAAATCTAATACCATTTTTTTTCTCGTTATCAAAAAAATTAGAATATAAAGCATTATCAGAATTGGCAAGAAAAACCTTTCTTGCTACACTTAAAGACGATGCAGCAATAATTATATCAGGACTAAGCAGTAAAAGCATTTCCTGACAGCAATCACGGAAATAATCTATAAAATAATTTTGTTTCTTTTTTGAAAGCATATTCCATGAAGGAGCAGTAATTATTGGAGTATAAATAAAAGCGTGAACTGCACAATTTTTAACGTCTGATTTACTGAAATAACTTGAATTTAAACAATTTAAACTATATTCATAGTTCTCAAAGAAAACATTATTCGGATTAAAATCAAAATAATTATTCATTGATTTTATGTATATATCGATATCTTCTTGAGAAAGAAATTCATCTTTTTTATTAACTATAGATTCTAAATTAGGAAATCTTGCGTTTATAAAGCTAATATGCTTATGCTTATCATAGTCAATATCTTTTTGAGATGGAGCTATACTTAAAGTTATAATTTTCTTTTCCGAAGAGAAATACTTATCTAAGTTGCCAAGATATAGTAAAAATATACCATCATCGACAACATTAAAATCAGACTTTATTCTATTAAATTTTGTCCATGTAAGATTAATTAAATCGGATAACATCATAAAAACAGCAACTATTTTTTACGAAAATAATATTTTTTTTGCAAATAATAAATATATTTTCAAAAAAAAATCCAAAGAATTCTTTGGATTTTTAAAATAATAATAAACTAATTATTAATAAGATTTAAATATAAATATAAATATAATTATAATTATATTTATTTTTTATTTTGTTTGCTGTCATTGTATTCTTTTATTATTTCATCTTGTATGGATTTAGGAGTTTGAGAATATTTGAGGAATTCCATCGTAAATTCTCCTTTGCCCTGCGTAACTCCACGCATATCGGTAGAATATCCAAACATATCACGAAGAGGAACTTCAGCAGTAATAGTTACAAATCCATTTTCATTCATTGTATCTATAATAATACCTCGTCTTTGATTTATTTGTCCAATAACGTTGCCTTGAAATTCTTCAGGTGCAGCTACTTCCAACTTCATAATAGGTTCTAAAACTACAACACCTGCTTTAGGCACAGCTTCACGAATAGCAGCTTTAGCAGCCAACATAAATGCCATTTCAGAAGAATCAACAGGATGCATTTGACCATCATTTAATTCTATCAATGTATTAACAATAGGCTGTCCAATAAGCACACCTTCTTTTAATTGTTCTGCGAAACCTTTTTCACATGCTGGAATATATTCACGACCAATAACACCGCCGACAATAGCATTTTTAAATTCAAAATCTTTTTGAGCATCATCAATAGCATAAGGTTCTATATATCCAGCAACCCTTGCAAATTGACCAGCACCACCAGATTGTTTTTTATGAGTATAGTTAAACTCAGCGCGTTTTGTTATAGCTTCTCTATAAGCTACTTTAGGTTTTCCTACTGTTACTTCACAGTTATACTCGCGTTTCATTCTTTCTATATAAATATCCAAATGAAGTTCTCCCATACCTCTAATTACAGTTTCTCCAGAGATTTCATCACGCGATACATTGAAAGTAGGATCTTCCTTTGTAAATCTATTTAATGCTTTAGAGAAATTACCTTCACTGTCTCTTGTTTTAGGTGCAATAGAAAGCTCAATAACAGGTTCTGGTACAAACATAGAAGTCATATTTATATTTACTTCTCCATTTGTAAAAGTATCACCAGAAGCACAATCAAGTCCAAAAGTAGCAACAATATCACCAGCACCAGCTTCTTCTATATCATTCATTTCACTTGCATGCATTCTAACAAGCCGGTTAATTTTAACCTTCTTTTTGCTATTCATATTATATATAAAATCGCCTTTCTTTAATTTACCTTGATAGATACGCATATATGTTAATTGACCGTAACGTCCATCTTCCAACTTAAATGCAAGACAAACTAAAGGCAAATCATCATTAATCATTAATTCTACTTTTTCTTCATTATTGCTTAAATCCAAACCATAATTTTTTCTATCATTAGGACTTGGCAGAAAATCAACGACACCATCCAATAAAGTTTGGATACCCATATTCTTTTTAGCAGTACCACAGAAAATAGGAGTTATATGCAGACCAATAGTCAATCTTCTAATAGTTTTTATTATAAGATCATTTGGTATTTCTTCTTCAGCCAAATATTTTTCCGCAATTACATCATCATAATCTGCAAGCGTCTCTATTATCTTATTTCTTCTATTTTGAGCTTCATTAATTAAATGTTCAGGAATATCAGTTTCGACAACATCTTCACCATTTTGACCACGATAATATATAGCTTTCATTTTGATTAAATGAACAACACCTTCAAAATTATCTTCGTGTCCAATAGGCATAGTAATCAGAACAGGTTTATGATGTAGTTTTTCTTCCAACTGTCTTACTACTCTATCAGCATTAGCACCACTTCTATCGAGCTTATTTATAAATGCAATACGAGGAACAGCATAGCGTCTCATTTGTCTATCAACAGTAGTTGATTGACTTTGTACACCTGCAACACCACAAAGTACCAATACAGCACCATCAAGAACTCTAAGAGAACGTTCAACCTCTACAGTAAAATCAATATGCCCTGGTGTATCAATTAAATTTAATTTATAACCCTTCCAATCACAAAAAGTTGCTGCTGATTGAATAGTTATACCCTTTTCACGCTCTAACTCCATAGAATCCATCGTAGGACCATCTCCAGTCTTGCTGCGTGTTTCTACAATTTTATATATTTTCCCAGTAAAAAATAGTATTCTTTCGCTAAGAGTTGTTTTTCCAGAATCAATATGAGCTGCAATACCAATATTGCGAAGTTTTGTAATATCAAACATATACTATACCTTTCTCTTTTTATTATACATTTTCAAAAACTTTAAAATTACCACTTTTTGAGGAGAAAAACAAATTTTAATTTTTTATCAAATATAAATAACAGCAAATACAATAAAAAAATAACATAATTATGATAAATTATGTTATTTTTTACATTATTAAAAATTCTAAGATATGAATATTAGAAAAAAATTATTTGAATTTAAATATTTCAAACATAGCTTCTCTAATTTTTTCTACAGTATATATATCAACATCATATTGCTTTGTTATTTTATTTGCTTTCGGAAGTATTATTTTCGTAAAACCTAATTTCTGGATTTCAGAAATACGCTGTTCAATAGCGGATACAGGTCTTACTTCACCCGTTAGACCAATTTCTCCAATAAATACTGTTTTAGAATCAATAGGCTTATCCTGCAGTGAAGAAATTAAAGCTGAAGCTATACCCAAATCACATGCAGAATCATTCAGATATATACCGCCAGCTATATTAACAAAAACATCATTTTTACTAAAAGGAAAGCCAAAACGTTTTTCCAGCACAGCAAGTATCATTTGCAGTCTACGCATATCATAGCCATTAACACTTCTTTGAGGCATACCATAATTGGTAGATGTTACTAATGCCTGTACCTCTAATAAAATTGTTCTTGAACCTTCCAATGTTGTTACTATTGCTATTCCAGATTCATTTGTATTAATTCCTGCTAAAAAAACATCTGAAGGATTGTTTACTTCCTCCAAACCAGCATATGTCATTTCAAATACACCAATTTCATTAGTCGAACCGAAACGATTTTTTTGACTTCTTAATATACGATAAGAATAACTTTTATCACCTTCAAATTGAATAACAGTATCAACTAAATGTTCTAAAATTTTTGGACCTGCCAAAGAACCTTCTTTATTAATATGACCTATTAAAAAAACGGCTTTCCCTGTTCTTTTTGCCGTCTGCATAAACATCATAGAACATTCTCGAACCTGCGAAATACTTCCTGGCGTTGATTCTATTTTTTCTGAGTATACAGCCTGAATTGAATCAATTACAATAATTTGTGCATCTGTTTCTTTTATTATATTATTGATATTATCAGCATTTGTTTCTGATAACAATCTTAAAGAATCATCAATATGTTTTATTCTTCTGGATCTATATTTTATTTGCTGTAAAGATTCTTCAGCTGTAATATATAACGGCTTATAATCTATCACATTGGCACACATTTGTAATAACAACGTAGATTTACCAATACCAGGATCGCCGCCTATTAGAATTAAAGATCCTGGAATAATACCACCGCCCAGTACTCTATCCAATTCATTTATATTAGTTTTTATCCTATATTCATAATCAGTAGAAATATCTCCTAAACTGACTATATTAGATTTTGTTGATTCTTTAATCGCATCTAATTTGCGTTGTTTAGATGAAACAACTTTTTTGGCTGCTTCTTCAAACGTATTCCACTCGCCGCATTCTGGACATTTTCCCTGCCAACGTGCTGATTCAAAACCACAATTTTGACATATATATACAAGTTTTTCCTTCATACGATACAATATCACATATTTAATTAATTGTTAATAGCACCAGTTTCAATCCAGCGTCTAATTCCTTTTTTATGATTTTCAGTTATATTGCCTGTATAAAATGTAGTAAAATGAGGCAGCGTTCCTTCAATAATTTGAACAAGTCTGCTTCCATCAGGATTTCCTGGTACAACAATTCCACCATATTCAAACAAAGTCCAATACTCTGTCAAAGCAACCCCTCCTGCTCGATTGTAGTCGCTATGACACGGTGAATATGAACAATTCAATGCAAGAAATGGTTTTACATGATGCATATAACTTATATTTTCTTCAGGAAAAACAATATCTTCACCACCTGTAGTCCATGAACATGCTGAAATAACAATACTGCAAACAAGAATAAAAAAAGCAGATACTATTATTATTTTTGTTTTATTTTTCTTTATAAAATATTGTTTTATATTCTGTTTTTCATTCATAAAGCATTTATTAATCAATAACTTTCTTTATCAGTAGGAAAATCTTCGCCAATAACATCTTTTGCATATTGTTCTACAGCGTTTTTTATCACATCATATAACTCTGCATAACGTCTTACAAAACGTGGTCTAAAATCGACTGATACACCCAGCATATCAGTACATACTAAAATTTGACCATCACAATATTTTCCTGCACCTATACCAATAGTAGGAATAGATAAATTTTCAGATATTTTCTTTCCCAAATCTGCTGGAATTTTTTCAAGCACAATAGCAAATGCACCTGCATCTTCGAGTTTCATGGCACTATCAAAAATTGCTTCTGCTTCTGCTTTATCTTTTCCGCGTGCTTTATAAGTTCCGAATTTATTTATACTTTGAGGCGTTAATCCTAAATGACCAATAACAGGAATGCCTACACTTGTCATATTTTTAACAGCTGTTAAAATTTGAGGAGTACAACCTTCTAATTTTACAGCATCACACCCTGTTTCTTTCAGTAATCTTCCTGCATTTCTTAGAGCTTCATCAGCACTGATTTGATATGACATAAATGGCATATCTGCAACAATTAAAGGACGTTGAGCACCAGAAACAACTGCCTTTGTATGGTAAATCATTTCTTCCATTGTAACTGATAATGTAGTTTCTTTACCTTGTATAACATTTGCTAAAGAATCACCTACAAGTATTAAATCAACACCTGCTTCTTCAAATATACGTGCAAATAACGCATCATAGGCGGTAATACAGCATATTTTTCGCCTTTGTGATTTCATTTCACGCAATCTTTCCGTTGTTACAGCTTTGTTTGTATCTTCTAAATAAGAACCCATATTAAAAGTAATTTTATTATTTTTGTTGATTAAATATTTTTTTAGAAGCTATCTGTTTATACTTTGATTTAGTGAAAATTGTATAAACTTTTTTGCCTTTTTTATTTATATAAAATATTTCATTGTTTTTCCATACTTGAGCCAAACCATATTTAAAACTTTTAGCATAATCATACTCATTGTTAATAACGAGTTTGCCCTTCTTATCCATAAATCCAAATTTTCCATTAATACATACAGCAGCCAAACCTTCTGAAAAAGATGATGCATATTGCAAAGAAATAGGAATGACTTCATTGCCATTTGTATCAATAAATCCATATTTCATATTTTGATTTACTACTGCAAGTCCTTCTGAAAAATCTTCTGCTTTATTAAAATATGGTGTTTTTATATATTCACCTTTTTTATTTATAAAAGAATAATCTCTTCCATCATAAACACGAGCTCTATTTCCTATAAAATTGTAAGCGTATTTAAATTTTTTCGAAAAAATAGGCTTGCCTGATTTGTCTATAAATGTATAAAGACTGTCATTTTGAAACTTTATAGCAGCTATTCCATCTATAAAAGGCGTAGCATCAATAAAATCAATATCAAACAAAGGTGTGCCGTCTATCCTTATAAACATATATTTCATGCTATCCAAAACCAAGGCAGCGCCATCTGAAAATTTTGACGCATAACGATATTTAGGCTGAACTACAATGTGTCCTGTAGTATCGGCATAACCATATTCAAAATCGTATGCATATTCAAAAGTCTTAAATAATTTTTTATATACAACTAATCCTTCAGAAAAGCCCTGAATAAAATTATCATCAGGTGCAAAAATATATTCACCTTTATCATTAACTAAAGCAAATTTATAACCATTTTTGAAAAACAACCATTTCTGTTGAATTTTTAATGTTACAGACTTGTTATCAAAATACGACCAATTTGGCAAAACAAAATCTATTAAAGGTTTCCCATTTACAATATATTGAGTATAATCTATATCTGCAACATATTTACATGGAATTATTATTTTTCCTGTTGAATCAATATATCCTATTTGACCACCATCAAAAATAGGCGATAATTGAGCTGATAAATTCGTTTTTACACCAAAAATAAAAAGAATAACCAGTATAAAATTTAATGATTTAAAAATACAATATTTTTTCATTTCTATAAATTATTATTATATATTAATCAATTCTTT
Source organism: Bacteroidota bacterium (assembly GCA_017428585.1). Classification (GTDB taxonomy): domain Bacteria; phylum Bacteroidota; class Ignavibacteria; order Kapaibacteriales; family UBA2268; genus JAAYTD01. The sequence continues at coordinate 10,784 of JAFRQN010000020.1, forward strand.
AGCACTTTCAATAGCTGCTTCTGACAACTGCTCTCCACTTAGCAACTTAGCTATTTCTTCCAACTTTTCATTCCCTTCTACAATTTTAGCAGACGTTGTTATTATATCGTTTTGTTCTTGTTTGGAAATTACAATACAATGTTTTCCTAATGCTGCTATTTGAGGCAGATGTGTAATAGCTAATATTTGATGATAATTAGATAATTCTCTCATAGCTATTCCTACTTTTTGAGCAACACGTCCGCTTATACCTGTATCAATTTCATCAAATATTAAAATAGGAGTATTGTCTGCCTCTGCTATGACAGATTTGAGTGCCAACATAACTCGTGATATTTCTCCACCAGAAGCAATATCAACAATAGGAGCAGGCTTTATTCCCTTGTTAGTAGATATATAAAATTCTATGTTATCTATTCCTTTATCTGATGCTTTTATGTACTCATCTGTTTCGTCATTATAAATAACAGGATATTTATTTCCCTTATACTCATCAATATTAGCAGCATCATATTTAAATACAATTTGAAATATTGAATCCTTTATATATAACTCTTCTAATTTTTCTTCAATGTTAGATTCCAAAAATTTTGCTGCTTTTTTCCGTTCTTTCTGCAAGACTAAAGCTAAATTTTTCAAAATTATTTTTTCATTAGATATTTCATCATTTACTTTTTTTATATCTATATCAAAATTATCTACTGAATATAAATTTTCTTCCAGTCTCTTCTGTAAATCTAAAATTTCGTTTATCTGCCCATATTTATTCTTCAATTTATTTAACTGCAAAAGTCTTTTTCTTATTTTTTCTATTTTTGATGGATTAAATTCTATATTGCTGCGATACTCCTTTACAAAGGATATTGTTTCCTTTATAGAAATTAAAGATGATTCAAATTCATCCAAAAACGAATGAAAATTCTCATCTATTCCATTTAATTGTTCAAGAATTTTACAAGCACCAAGTAGATTTTGATAAGAACTATTGTCATAATTATCTGCTAATTCTAAAAAATTATTAGAAATTGATGTTAAATATTCAGCATTTTCCAACAACTTTAATTCAGTCAACAAATTAGAATCTTCATCTAATTTTGGATCTATTTCATTAATTTCTTTTAGCTGGGCTTCCCATAATGCCTGCTGTTGAAGCGCTTGTTTTTTGTTCTCTAATAATAATCTATATTTATGTATTAAGCATTGAATTTTATTATATTCTTCTAAGTACTGTTGTTTAATTTCTTTATTCTCAAGAAGACTGTCTAATATTAACAACTGAGAATTAATATCAAATAGTTTTTGCTGTGAATTTTGTCCATGAAAATCAACTATAAATTTGCTGTATTCCTTAAGCATTGAATTAGTAGTCGGCGTATCATTAATGAAACATCTTGAATTTCCTTTTAAAGGAATTTCACGCCTAATAATAACCTCTTCAGAATCTACATCAAAATTATTGTCTTCTTTTAGTTTCTTTAGTATTGTGCTGTCTGGTGCAAAAGAAAAATATGCTTCTACCACTGCTTTTTTTGCTCCTTGACGAATTAAGGAAGGCGATGCTTTTTCTCCAAATAATAACA